>JALURD010000216.1 GCA_027057815.1 Acidilobaceae archaeon
GGCGAGCGCTGCGGCCGAGGCTTTCCTCTTAGCCCTACGGTATCATAGGATGAGGCGTAGGAGGATCCTTGTCCCGGAGACCATGAATCCCTTCCACAGGCGCGTCGTTGACTCATACCTCTACCCCCACAGGAGGGCGGGGGTGAGGGTTGAGAACATCCCGGTGGACAAGGAGACCGGTTACCTCGACATGGCGGCACTCGACTCCATGCTAGGGGACGACGTGGCTGCAGTCTACTTGGAGTACCCGAGCTTCCTGGGCGTCGTGGATGTGAATGCAAGGAAGATTGGGGAGGCCGTCCACGAGCATGGCGCGCTCTTCATAATGGGAGTCAACCCCCTAGCTCTAGGCGTCCTTGAGGCTCCCGGCAGGTTGGGAGCAGACGTTGTAGTGGGTGACGGGCAGCCCCTCGGCCTGGGACTCAAGTATGGAGGCCCCTACCTGGGGATAATGGCTGTGCGGTGGGACGCCAAGCTGGTTAGGCAGATGCCTGGGAGACTGATAGGATTGACGGAGGACGCTGAGGGGAGGAGGGCATTCACAATGATACTGCAGACGAGGGAGCAGCACATACGCCGCTCTAGGGCCACCAGCAACATTTGCACCAATGAGGCTCTAGCGGCGGTTGCGGTAGCAGTCTACCTCAGCCTCCTCGGCCCTAAGGGTCTCAAGGAGCTGGGCGAGTACGTGATGTACAAGGCTAGGTACGCGGCTAAGAGGCTCTCAGAGGTGGAAGGCGTAGAGGCGCCCGCGGTCAAGGGCTTCTACTTCAACGAGTACCCTGTAAGGTTCCCAGTCCCATACCAGGGCATACACAAACACCTACTCAGCAGGGGTATACACGGAGGCCTCCCCATCGAGAAGTGGTTCCCGTGGCTGAGCCACTCCGCCCTATACGCGTTCACGGAGCTCCACACCAAAGAGCATATAGACAGGCTCGCCGAGGCCATCAAGGAAGCAGTTAGGGTAGCCATGCATTGAACCCGCTCGGCTTGTGTGGGCGGCAGGATTTAACGGAATTACTTGTATTTTAGTGTAAATTCACTCTAGAAGTAGTTGTTACATAGAGTTACTTTGAGTTATAAGCTATTAAGTGGTGTAGGGTTGCCTTCGAGGGTTTTAACCGGTATTAAATGACCGTTCTACGTGTCTAAGCCATTACTCTCCCCCGCTCCTGTGATTTGAACGGTGTTAAAAGCGATGTGGAGCGAGGCGTTCGCGGCCATAGGCCTGATATCGTTCAGGGAGGGGCTCGAGGCGGCGATCCTAGTAGCTCTAATTGTGGCGGTGTTGAAGAGGCTCGGAAGACAGAAGTACGTCGGGGTGGCCTTCACCTCTGCTATTGCTTCAGTGGCTCTCGGGGTTCTCGCTGGCTGGGCCGTGCTGAGGGTCTATGGGGGGCTCCCGGAGAAGGAGATCTTCGAGGGCGCTATGTCACTGGTAGCGGCGGGCCTCGTCACCACGGTAATACTCTGGATGGCTAAAACAGGCCCCAGGATGGCTAGGGAGATAGAATCCAGGCTAACCGTGGTCGGCTCGGCCGCGGGCGTGGCGGTCTTCACGTTCATAGCAGTCTCGAGGGAGGCTCTGGAGACCGTCTTAATGTCCACACCCTACCTGGTCAGGGACCCTGCGGGATCCCTCGCCGGGCTAGCCTTTGGAGTGGGGGCCGCGCTGCTATTGGCCTCGGCCATATACGCCTTTGGCGTTAGGGTCAGTCTGAGGAGGTTCTTCCTTGCAACCTCGATCCTGCTGGTCCTGGTCGCCAGCGGCCTTGTGGGATATGGGGTTCACGAGCTACTCGAGTATGCTGAGGAGGACCTAGGCTACACTGGGATCCTGGCGGCCAAGGCGTTCGATCTAGGGATCCCTGAGGGTCACCCCCTCCACCCATCCTCCCCCTTGGGGGCCCTCCTCAGCGTGCTAGTGGGCTACAGTGACTCAATGGAAGTGGGTAGAGCGGCCGTGCAGTTCTCATACCTAGCCGCCAGCTTAGCCCTAGTGCTGAGAGCCTACGATGTAAAGCTACTCAGCTTTGTAGCCGGGATCCCTAGGAGGGGGGTTAGTGGAGGCGGGGAGGCGAGGTTGCCATCCAAGTCCTCTGCCCGCTACTAGCTTGCCAGGGATATCGATGCCAGGAACGTCATCCCTATCGCTGCTGAGGCCAGCGTCGCAGCGGATATTCTAGCCATGACGCTTGATAGCCTGGATTCGTAGTAGTCTACCGTGAGGGCTAGACAGAGGTGCACAGGGCTAGCCATGACGCCTAGGAAGCCTCCGAGGTAGGCGGTGTAGAGGAGGCCCCAGTCGACGCCCGTGGGTAGCGCTATGTAGGCGTAGAGCATGGGCATCGCGGTTGCAGCGAAGAAGTTCTCGCCCCCAGCCGCCAGGCCCAATATGAAGGGGGCTAGGAAGGCCAGGGCCAGAGCCGGGATCCCGGCCTCGCTGGCCGCCTGTGCTATGGCACCGCTTATCCCTGTCCCTATCAAGAGGTTTTTGAAGAAGAGGCTCTCCAGGAGGACAAGGTGAATGGTGGGTCTGACCGCTAGACCCAAGGCCTTCTTGAGGCCGTCTAGGCCCGGCCAAAAGAAGGCCAGCGCCGCGAGGTTAACCGCTACAAGGGCTTCTAGTAGGTTGAGCCCGGCCAGTACGAGGATTACTAGTGAGAGCAGGGGTGTAGAAGCGGCTAGGAACCTCCACGCGCTCCCGTCACCCCTGCACCTGGCCCTCGCTATGAGGCCCCA
>JALURD010000217.1:0-562 GCA_027057815.1 Acidilobaceae archaeon
AAACAGTATAAAGTTAGAAACGACTTCAACTAACAATGCAAGGTTGCCAGGGACAGGTTTCCCTTCCTACTCAGCCCCTACCGGCCGGCGGCTTCCAGGCCCGGCTGAGTCCTCACCGCCCCCAGGGGAAGGGGGCTCCGCCCCGCCGTAGTAATCCCCGCGTTCAACACCGCCGCCGGCCCGGGGTCAACAGGTATTGACCAGAGCGGTTAATACTTTGGAGGAGCGGGGGGCTAGGCTATTTTGACTGCTTGGCGTCTACAGAAAATCCTTGGAGGGATCATTTCTCCGAGTCCTCTAGATACATACATAGCCCTGGTGCCTTGCGTGTAGAGGCCCCAGGTATAGCCGTACTTGCTGTTAGTTAGGATGCTCCGAGATCCCGGAAGGCACATCTGGCCTCCATGGGTATGTCCCGCTAAGACTAGGCTTTGCTGGCTTGTTGCGTGTGGGAACACGTCCGGGCTGTGGGATACAAGGATATCCGCCTCTCCGATCATCCTGGCTACGTCGGCGTAGTCCCTGGGATCGCTTCTCCAATCTACGCCAGCCACTATCAAGC
>JALURD010000217.1:572-8606 GCA_027057815.1 Acidilobaceae archaeon
GAGCACTATGTAACCCGTGTCCTCGGCGAGCGAGAGAGCATCCTTGAGTGGTATTCGTCGTGAGGCATCTGCGTTATACTCGTGGTTCCCAAGCACTATGACATTATGGCGTGAATAAGCCTTTAGCTTACTCATGAGATCCCCTATAACTTTGAGGCCTCTCGTTCTGGGATCCCAAGTGTCACCGCCCAAGATTAGAATATCCGGGTTTAACCGCCTAACTAAGTCTACAACGTAATCCCTTTCCCCAACACTGTGGACGTGTATATCAGGGAGGAATACCACGCTCTTACCCAGATTTAAGTCCAGGCTCACCACCTCTACGTCGTCATAGCCGTCTAGGGAACCGGCTATTATGTAGAGTCCCGCTGCAACTATCAATGACTTAATGAATGACCTCCTGGAAATCCTAATCAACTCTCCCGACCTAGAAAGTCAGATACTAGTCTTTGCAACGTAAAAACCCGCCGCTAGCTGGGGGTTCTGGGGCTGTGAAGAGGAGCCATCCAGTGGCGCGAGCCCCTGAGGAGAGGGGGGCGATGGCGTCCACGCCCTTCACTGAGCCCCTCCGTTACTTAATCGAGTGCATTTCGCCGGAGTGTGCTTTCCTTACCAGGAACCAGAGGAGGGGGAGGATCACTGAAGGGACTGTTATGAAGATGAAGTAGGTTATAACGATGGGCTTTAAGTCCATGGTTACTATGAGGGATGCGTCGCCTACAGTGGCTTCGGCGTGAAGCGTGCCTCCCCAGAGTATTAGGAGGAGGAATGCGAAGCCCAGTATGGCTGAGATGGCCCTGATTATAGGCTCTGCTATCGTGCCTGTCAGCGTGGATGCAGCTATGCTGAGGCCGAGGAATAGAAAGCCCGCGGCTAGGAATGCCTGCCTTGAAAGTGGGAGGGTGGGAGGTGAGACTTCTCCCCCGCCGAGTAAGGGCGTCAGAGCCGTTGTGTAGAGGTAGTATGATACCATTGGGGCGAAGTATACCACTAGCACGTAATACAGTATCCCCTTAACGATGCCCATAGCTAATGATCGGAGGAGCCGTGATACAAGCGTGGACCCGTTAGTCCCTGTCATAAATATCACCCCTTGACGGGCGTCTCCATTGAAACGTTGAAGGAGTATAGGCCAGCTATCTTCCCGGTTATCCTTATCCTTAGCGTTTCTGCCTGGGCGAATTTGAGTGCGTCGATGTCGAGTGACACAACGTCGCCTGCCTGGAGGACGTCCTTGTGGGACGAGGCCGAGTCGAGCACAGTCCCGTTAGAGGAGAGGGCCGCTATTGATATGGTGAAGTCTTCTAGGGGGACTGTTATGTTGTAGTATAAGTTTATCTCGACCTTGGTCCCGGATAGGGCGAATGTTACGTTGAGTCCTCCATTATAGTATTGGAGCATGAAGACTGCCAGGGGAGCGACTACTAGAGCTAGCGCTGTTAGCCCCACGAGCAACGCTATGACTCCCAGCATCGGTATGCGGTCCAAGGCGGCCCTCCCGCTCTACTTACCCCTAACCCCCTTCAGCAAGTCGACGCCCCTGGCTAGGAGTACTGAGCCTGCCGCGAGGGCCATGCCGAGGAATGCTATCCTCACAAGTAGGTCTAGAAGCACTTCGGCTCCGCCAGCTAGTAGGGCTTCAAGACTTGAAGCCGCCTCGGGGAGGCTGACCTTGTAGTTGTGGTACGCATCAATACTATACCTGAACACGACTAGGACTAGTATGAGGCCTGCTATGATCATCAGGTAAGCCACCGCGAGCTCCGCCTTCCCCCTATCCTGGAGTGCCAAGATGGCGCCACCAAATGTATTCACAACAGGATCTTACGGAATTAACCCTTTCACCTCTAAGAGAGCACCCAAAACCTAGCTAACGGAGAGCCCCTTAGGCCCAGCTGGTGGGCTAGTTGAAAGTGCGGCTTAACGAGGAGAGGGCCAGAGCCGTCGGAGCCGCTCTCAGGGAGATGGGGCCAGCGCCCATTCTACGCCTGGAAGAGTTTGATCCGCAGTATGACGCCGTTAGATCCGTTGTGGAAGTGCTGGGCAAGGGTGGCGCCATGGTTGTGACTCTTCTTACGGCGATATCAACGTATAGGCTTGCAATGAGGGCTGAGGACTACTGGATGTGCTTCTCGAACTACCTAAGCGGGAAGTCTATTAGCGTGGCGAGCGTCGGCGACGCGGTAGAGGCTGCCATAGGGTTCCTCAAGTCTTGCCCTGGCGCTAGGATACAGTTGGATGCAAAGATTCGCAGAGTCAGGAGAGCGGCAACTGCAGCTATGGACCTGCTCTCCCTCCTGCTCAAGGATCCCGGCAGACTGATAGAGGTGCACGGGAGCCTAGTACAGCGCCTGGCCAAGGGGTTGGGTCAGAAGCCTAACGCTAAGACTGTGGTCTTTGCCGTTAAGATGGCGTACTACGCTTACCGCGAGCGCGGCATCTCCGAGCCCGTCCCGATCCATATACCCGTACCTGTCGATGTCAGGGTAGCGTGCTCCTCGTACTCGTCTGGATTAGTAGACGTGCCGAGCTACAGGGATGTAGTGCGGGATCCCAGTCCGGCTCAAGAGGGCTGGTCAATAGCCTCCAGAGTCTCGGGTATACCCGAGATCCACCTGGACGCGCTAGCGTGGAGCCTGGGAGCCATTGCAAGGGATGAACCCAACCCTGCCCCGGTCATGGAGAGGCTACTCCTCCGCGTGGGCGCGCCTGCCCATGCCGCCCGCAGGGTGGCCGCTGAGTTTTCTATTAGGAGGTGTAGGTAAAGAGTATGGGGAGTATTTATGGCTCCGTCACTTCTTCATTAGGATGCCTCCTATGATGGCTAGGATTGCTAGGCCGCAGGGTGCTATGAGTCCGAGGATCCCTCCTATCACCACGCCGAGCCATAGGCCGGCCGATGCCGAGGCTAGCGCGAGTATCCCGCCGAAGACTCCAACTACGCCCATAATGTCTAGCTGGGATCCCCCTAGCCCGCCCAATATCGCACCGTTTGTTAGCGCCGCGATTAATGGCTTGCCGGCGAAGACAGAGTAGAGGCCTGATAGTAGGGCTAGCAGTGCTCCAATCACCGCTAGGGTCTTGCCTAGGGTAGCCCTCTCCATTTTATCACCCTCAAACTTCTAATGCATTTATGCGCCTGGAGTTAATCTGCTAAGTGCTCTTAGCAGGGCGGGATTAAACGTATTAGCCCCTTCATTATCCATTGCATCGGTTTTACCTTAATAACACGTATCTAAGTAGCGGTGACCGATATATCAGCCTTAACCCCTAGATGTCCTCGGCTTTCACCCGCACTCATAGACTGGGTGGTAAGAGGAGTTGAGGGCTGACGCCAGGCTGGTATTGCTAGCATTGCTGGGGGGCATCACGTGGGGGCTCGCTTGGTCGGTGCTAGCCCCCTATCTTAGGGGCCTAGGCTACTCGGGAACAGAGTATGGCGCAATGGGTGGAATGACTGTAGTGACGAGCGCGCTCTTCACAATGGCTGGGGGCGTGCTGAGTGACACTCTCGGAGCGAGGAGGGTCCTAGCGCTAAGTCTCCCCCTCTGGGCTGGCGCTGTGGCCCTCATCTCAACAGGGGATAAGTTACTGGTCACTCTCGGCTTTCTGCTAAACGGCGTCTCCGGAGGTTTGGGGTGGACTAGCCAGCAGGCTCTCGTTGCGAGGAGTGGGAGGGACGAGGAGCTGCACTATATCTTCAGCTACGTGGCAGCAGCTAACACTTTAGGCGGTGCTATGGGGAGCTTTATGGGCTGGCTGCCCGTCATCGCATCCCGGAGCTACGGGATCCCCCTCGTGGAGGCTTACCGTATGACCCTAGAGGCCCTCTCAATACTTCCCCTTCTGGGTATCCCCCTAGCGCTCGGCGTCAGGGAGGAGGGCGTCACAGGCTCTGGAATTCCGCGCCTGGCCACGATTAGGAGGCTGGGGAGGAGATTCTACTACATAGCGGCGGCTGAGATGATCATAGGCTTCGGGGCGGCCATGAGCATCCACAACATCGACTACTACTTTGCCGCGAAGTATGGCGTTACCAGCGCCGAGCTCGGAAGCGTGCTTGGAGTGGAGCAACTTGTAATGGCGGCGCTGATGGTCAAGATTCCCTCAATAGCCGACAAGTACGGCGGCGTCTTGAAGATATACCTCGCGGTCACCTCGTCAAGCATACCGCTACTGATGGCCATGACGTTTACGAGTAATTACTACGTGGCGGCAACACTATACATAATCAGAACTGTGCTAATGAACGTAGCCAACCCGCTCTTCAACGCTTTCGTGATGAGGCAGGTACCCAGAGACCTCAGAGGGGTCGCTAGTGCATTCCTAAGCCTATCCTGGACCATACCAGCGGGTGGAGGTAGGGCGGTTGGAGGCTACCTCCTAGACGTTAACTTAGAGCTTCCTCTCAGGCTCACCGCCCTGCTCTACGGCTTAGCACTAGGCTGGCTGGCGTCAGTCTTTAGGGAAGAGTTGAGTGGAAGGATCCCGGCGGTTGAAGGTAAAGAGGAGAGGGCCCCAGTCTTATTAGGGTGATATGACAGGTTACTCTGCAGTCGTTAGCCTGGCGCTGGAGAGGAGTATGAACGGTATCCTTGTTGGGTGCCTAACTTCCCACCACTGGATAGGCCACTGCTGCCTTCCCAGGGCTTCTATGTTCTTGAGTATCCTGGGCATTGAGTCGGCTATCCTCACCCTGTGAGTGCATGCAACAGGCTTTCCGCCCTTCACTATGAATACTGCGTCCCTTGACACGGTTGAGAATGTTCCCTCCAGGTGGTTCTGGAAGCGTGTGTACCAGTTATTCGTTATGTAGACGCCGTCCCTCAGGGCCTCCAGCATCTCCTCCGGCGAGAGGTCGCCTGGCGCTACCTCAACGTTGAAGGGCCTAGGGAGTAGCCAGCCAGCGTTGCCCGTGGACTCCGCGTTCATGAGTTTGGCTGTCTTGGTGTTGTGCAGGAAGCTCTTAAGCATCCCGCGCTCTATTATAGTTTTGTCCCTCGTAGCTACGCCCTCGTCGTCGAAGCCCCTCGCCTCCGGGAGCTCCATGTCTCTGGGCTTGTCTATTATGGTCAAGTTCTCTGAGGCCACCAGGTCGCCCGGCTTCTTGTCGTGGAAGAAGCTGAAGCCGAATAACACCGCTCCAGCGTTGGCGGCCATAACTACTTCCTCTACGAGGTTGCCAGCGATCATGGGGGAGAGTAGAACCCTGTACTCGCCAGGCTCCAACTTCTCCCTCGGGAGCTTCGCGCACTCAGCCGCCAACTCCCTGGCCTGGCCTATGGCCCTCTTCGCGGCTGCCAGGTCGTACCTTGTCGAGGTCCAGCTCCACTGCCCGCTCGCGTCCCTACCCTCGAAGAACCTGGCGTAGCCGTTGAATGAAGTGTACTCGTAGTCGAGGTCAGCCCCAGCACTCGTAATCAGGTGAACCTTGTTATACTCCACCTTAACCATGCCAGCTGCCTTGCCGCGGGTCTCCTCCAACTCCAAGTCCTCGACAATGAAGGAAACCTCTCCGCTCGACGCCGCCTCCTTGAGCTTAACGTCCACGCTTGAGAGGGGCTCCCCCGAGGGCTCTGGTAGTGGGGCGTACAGCGGGCTATCGCCGCTGTGCTTCACCGCCTCCACCGCCTCCGTGACAGCCTTCTCCGGGTCCTCAGCGTCGACCCACACCATCCCCATCTTCCTGCCGATGGCCGCGTATACCCCTATCTCCCTGTGCCTCCACGACTGTACGACGCTGACTCCCCTCTGGTAGAACTTTATCATAGACTCATACCCGTCGACTACTATTACCGCATACTCGTCTACGAGGCCTTTCAGGGCCTTAACAACCGCGTCAAGGACTGCCTCCACGGTCATCCCACCTTCACCCTCCTAAGCCTAATGTGGGGTCCACCCATCCAAACAGGGATCCCCTGGGCGGGCTCCCCTTTCCCGCAGGTCCCCGCGTAGAACTTGAGGTCCTTCGCTGCAGCGTCTATGCTACTGAATAGGGTCTTCGTGGTTAGCTCTATAGCCACGTCTCTGACTGGCTCCGCTAGCCTTCCATTCTTGATTATGTAAGCCTCAAGACCTACATACCTCTGGCCCCACCTAACGTCGTCGATGTTCCATTCCATGTACTTCTTAATGTACACGCCCTCCTTCACGTCCTCAAGTAGCTCCTCGAAGGAGTAGTCGCCCGGGGCTATGTATGTGTTGGCCATCCTCACAATCGGCTCGCTCTTGTAGTCCCTTGCCCTCGCCGCGGCATTGCTTTCAACACCGTAGACTGCCGCTGTCTCCCTGTTATGGAGAAGCTCGGCTAGCCTGCCCTTGTCGTAAAGCTTCCTCGCCCTGGCCGGCACGCCCTCGTCGTCATAGAGGTAGAAGCCATAGCTGCCCGGTATCGTTGGGTCGTCTATCACTGTCGCATACTCGCTCCCTATCTCTCCCTCCTTCATCCAGCTCCTGAAGCTCATCCCCGCCTGGGCTGCTTCCCTGCCGAGGACCCGGTCCGCTTCGCTGGGGTGGCCTGCGGCTTCGTGAGCTATGATCCCGGATAGCTCGGGCGACAATACGACATCCATGACTCCCCTGGGCGGAGGAGAGGCTTTGAGGAGGTTCACTGCCAGGCTTTCAACGTCATCTTTCATCGTCTCCTCGAACTTGAATTCATCCAGCAACTCTAGGCCGCCGGTGCCTCCAAGCTGGAACCACCTGTTCGCCGTCCTGCCGCCACCCTTAGCCGTTATATTGTAGAAGACGGCGACCCTCGGCGTGTAAGTCTCTATGAGCGCGCCGTCGCTCGTCACTATGATCTTCCTCTCCACAGCCTCCGAGTAGTGTATTACAACGTTCTGTAGCTTGAGGCCTTCAGGAGCCTCGAGGGACTTGTAAGCCTCCAGGAGCCTTGATATCTTATCCTCTACACTCACTGAGTCTATGGGGATCCTCTCCGACGCCTCCACCCTAGCCCTGCCGAGCCTCGCGGGAGCCATTGAAATCGTGTCCGGAGAGAGAGATGCAGCCCTCGCCGAGGCTATGGCGCGGCCTGCGGCCTCCTCGGCACCCTCCCTCCCAGCTGAGAGGGGAGACGAAGCGAAGCCAAGGCCGCCACCGACGACTGCCCTCAATGCCACGCCTTCAACAGACTCCCTGCCAACGCTGACAACCATACCATTCATCACTACGACGTCAAGACCCCTTATCGAGTGAAGCCGTGCCTCGGCATAGGATGCCCCAGCCGAGGCCATCTTCTCGACTAGCATGGAGAGAAAGTCGGGGTCCCACCGCAAGAATCCATCCACCCCTCACCTAGCAATAGGGATGTAGCCACTCAAAGTTAAACCCTCCACTAAACACTGCCTGGGCAATGGGGGATGAGCGTACGACGGTCAACTGACCCCCAGCCCTGGAGCTGGGGGGTGGCGAGCATTCCCCTTCAGCGACCCCCTCTAGTCGCCTATTGTAGCAACGTGTATCAAGACAAGGATTAGTATCGCGGCCGCAAGCGCTCTCTGAACATGTATGAGCCTAGCAAGCCTCCTTACATTGCCCCGAGAGAACCATAGGATCACCCCCGAGGCTAGCGTGAAGGCTATGACGCCGGCGAGCGCGTACTCTATAGCTCTAGCGTGAGCCCTCAGCATATAGCCATGATAGAGGCCCACCAGGCCTAGGAGCACGCTTGTCGCCGCATGGAACGTCAGCGCTGACTTGTAAAGCGTCCCGGGAAGCTTTACCCCAGCCCTGACTATTCTAGGATACGCTTCCCGGAACACAATGAAGCCAGCTACCAGTACCCCGCCTCCCCACGCCGCCAGGGAGCCTAGTCCCTCAGCCACGTCACCAGCCTCTACTTCGCCACCTTCTATACCCTCATCATAGTCTTCATCCGCTTTAACATGAACTATTCCGTGAGCCAGCGCTAGGAGCAAGAGGCCCACGATAATTAATATAGCAGGTAAATTCAGAGGGGTCGCCGGCATTCTTGGATGTAGACTCGGCATTACGCTCACCGCTTGGAATCAGAGAGTCTCAGGAAACTAT
>JALURD010000218.1 GCA_027057815.1 Acidilobaceae archaeon
CCACGTCGCCGGCGGCGGCCTCCTGGGGCTTCGCTAGGCTGAACCCTGAAGTACTCGCCGCCGGCGACGTGGTGACGCTATTCCCCGAGAGGATAGCAAGGGATAGCCTGGACTCCACTCTGGCCGTGGCTGCATCGCTGGGCGGTAGGAGCGTGTCCAGGGCTCTGGCCAGAGCTAAGGAGAAGGGCCACGAATCCATAGTCTTCACCGGAGAGTCAGTTAAGATCGACGCTGACGTGGGCCTCAGGGTCGAGGATCTCCTGGAGGAGTCGGAGAGGGTCTTCCAGGAGCATTGGGGCAGGGACAGGCCCGGGGCCAGGCTTCGGCCGTACCAGGCAGCAGCCCTTAGGATCCTCTACTCCATGGCCTCCCGCGGGGAGGCAGGGCTGAGCCTCGTCATACTACCCACTGGGGCTGGGAAGAGCGCGGTATTCCAGGTGGCGGCCAGGGTGCTCGCCGATAATGGTGCCGGCTATGCCGCCCTAGTCGTGTCGCCGCTCAAGGCTTTGATGCACGACCAGGTCTGGGGGGCTCGGAGGAGGGGCTTCAGAGCGGAGTACATAGACTCCGGCGTCCCGAGGGCCAGGAGGTCCGAGGTGCTTGAGGCCGCCCTCTCAGGCCTCCTCGACCTCCTTTACATTACCCCGGAGAGGTTCGCCGACCCCGCGTTCGAGGAGGCTGTCTCGGGCCCACCGCCAGCACTCATAGTCCTAGACGAGGGTCATACCCTGAGCAGGTGGGGCATGAGCTTCAGGCCCGGCTACCTACACATGGCGAGGAGGCTCGCCTCCCTCAGGGGTGAGAGGGGGTGGCCGCCAATACTTGCTCTTACGGCCACTGCTCCGCCCGACGTGGCTGAGGACATACTCTCAGCCCTCGGGGCAGACCCTTCAGAGGCGTTGGAGGCGAGGGTGGCCCTGGAGGGCGCCAGCCACGTGCCCGACCCCGAGCCAGGGAGGCCGTACATACTCAGGGCCCCGCCGCTCAGGCCTGAGCTTGAATTCGACGTGCTCCCATCCCCCTCCGGCCCGGCGAGGCTTGAGGACGTGGCCAGGGCGGTCGAGGAACTAGCAGGCTGGGCCGAGTCTCTAGGCGAGCCCTGGGTGGGCCTGGTCTTCACCGGGTACGTTAGGAGTACTAGGATGCCGTGGGCCAACGCCGACTCCGTGGCCAGGGCTATATCCTCGAGGGTCGGCAGCGTAGCCGTTTACCACGGCCAGCTGGGGGAGAGGCAGAGGAGGAGTATAGAGGATGCCGTCACAAGGGCGAGCAGGGGAGGCCCGGGTCCGAGAGTTGTGGTGGCCACTAAGGCGTTCGGGATGGGCATTGACATACCCAACATTAGGTTCGTGGTTCACGCGTTTCCGAGTGACAGTGTTGAGGACTACTACCAGGAGGTGGGCAGGGCTGGCAGGGACGGCAAGCATGCTATAGTCCTGGCCTTCTATGACCCGAGGGACTTCGAGGTCAAGAAGAGAATGAAGATGGCTGAAGCGGTCAGGCCCAGCACTGCACTCCAAGTCTACAACGCTATAGTATCGGCTGCGAGCCACTCCAGCGACGGGAGGCAGGCGCTGATCCCCATAGACCTCCTCTCAAGCGTCGCGGGCAGCCTGGAGGCCGCCTACCGCTCATTGGAAGCCCTCAGGCAGGCCGGGCTCCTGGAGTACACAGTGGTGAGGCAGCCCCTCAAAATCGGGAGAGGGCGAGAGTGCCTCATAGACCTCAAGGGAGGCTGGTGCATAGACTCGGAGGCTGATGGACCTGAGGCAACCGCCTACCTATGCGGAGAATCTCCCAACATGAAGGTTTCATACTCGGAGTGCCCGGGAGGGAAGGGTTACACACTCCACAACTCTAGGGCCGTCCTTGTCGAGCTAGCGCCGGGGATAAAGCATAGGCCGTCCGAGTACCTGCCCCTCGAGGCCTTCACGGCAATACTGAGGATGCGCGTCGAGGAGGCTGACAAGGTGGAGGAACTCAAGTCTATAATGGAGAGGGCTGCGAGGGCGAGACTTAGGGGCGGCAGGCCAGCCGCTAACTCTCTCATAAGGAGGGAGATAGAGGAGTACTTCAACCGGTCCAGGCGAAGGCCTGATCCCCCAAGGGATCTTCTCGGGAAGAGGTTTGTATGCCGCAAGCCGGAGGAGTGCATAGAGGAGATCGCTAGAGACACCGCTAGGCTCGCCGCGAGCTTCGGACCCAACGGGTTCACGGTCGCGACGCCGTCCTCGAAACTCGCAGTCAAGCTGAGGGCCAGCGTTGAAGCCGCCCTCTCAAGGCCAATAGACGATCCTAGAAGGGCGTACCAGAGGATAATGGCCACTCTACGGAGGAAGAACCGCTCGAGCCTGATGGACTACGGGTTCCTGCTCGTGCTAGTAGAGGAGGGCTCGAGGAGCCTGGCAGCGGTGGAGCCGAGGCTCGCAGGCTACCCGTACCACGCCCTGTACGTTATAGGAGGGGAGAAGGAGAAGTAAGTGGAGCGAAGGCCTCAACTCAAATACTTGTTGAGAGCATTAATCCCATGCATGGTGGACCCTCGTGGGTCAAGGCCGTAAGGGTGACAAAGCTAGAGATGCCATAGTCAGGAGGCTCCTCGTCGAGGCTGTTATGCGGCTAACCCCCGAAGCTCGAGGCGCCGGGATTGAGCCCGGCCACCTCGTCTCAGGCAGGATTATAGAGAAGGCCTCCCAGACGAGTGAAGTCGGCCTAGAGGCTGTCCTAGAGGAGATTGCAGAAGCTGCCAGGCTTATACATGGGCTTGCCACGGGGGAGACTAGGGGCGAGCGCGTCCTCGAGTCGCTTAAGAGGCTAGCCATGATACTCGGCAGGGAGGACTATGAGGTGGTTGCTGACCTGCTGGCTAGGAAGGCAAGGAGCGTCGGAGCAGTTGTGGCGGACACGCCGCCCAGCTTCAGAGTTGAACCGGAGACTGTCCTAGCTGTTGAGTCGACGGAGGTATCACTAAGGCTTGGGTATGAGACTCCTGAGGGAGGGGTGATCGTGTATACTACTCCTGCGAGAGCTGCTAGGTTCACAGCTTCATTCTACGTTCCCTCGGGCGAGGTGTGGCCGCTTGAGGGGGCTCTAGTCTTCGACCTTAGGGATAGTGTCTCGCGTCTCATCATAGTTCCAACCCCGTCAATGAGGGGGAGGGAGGCGAGGATTTACTATGGGGCCCAGGGGACTGGTATCCGGCTCCCGCGAATCTCCGACTACGTCAGGGTTAGTGTTGGCTTAGCCGAGCTCCTCTCCGAGTCCAGAGCTTACTGGCTCGACGGCTCTAGACTCTTCATTGCCAGGAGTGTAGCATTCCCAGTAGACTTCCCCACGAGGTTCCGTCACGGCCCCGCCAACCCCGCGCCCGCCTCGAGGATAATGGCTAGCGCCGCAGGCAAAATGGTAGAGTACGCTATTCTAGGAATCACTGACGATGGCAGACCGGTCATGGGGCTCCCGGGCCTCGGCTACGCCTCCCTCCCACCCCTACCTCAAGGCGAGGAGGGCCGGCTCAAGGTGGTGGAGCACTTCAGCATAGGGCTCCCCCTGGCCACGCAGCCTGAGGCCCTCGCTGAAGCTACTAAGACCCTTAAGGGCGCTGTGAGTGTAAGCGGGGACGGAGTTCTGAAGCTGGCCGGCTTCGACGGAGACGACTTAGCCCTGTATATTGCTGGACCTATCGGTTTCAGGCCCGGGTCGAGCTATAGTGGTGACCTTCGCGACTTCGCCTCAGAGGCCCTGGCGTCGTGGAGGGCCTTCAGGGCGGTCTTGGCCGGCTTCGACGCGTCCCGCGCCTACATAGCTGGCGAGCCCGTCCTGGAGGCTGGAGGCGGCTTCGAAGGCCTACTCTCGAAGGCAGAGGAGCAAGCAACTGATGCATGCAGCCACGGGAGGATACTAGCCGAAGGCAGGGGCCCTGTCAGGGGGGTGTCAACGCCGCTCGAGGGGATCCTGAGGATAGAGCTCGCCGACGGCAGCGCTGTTCAACTGGCTGGAGTCGAGGCTTCCGAGCACGTCTGGCTCACTCCCAAGCTGGGAGCCCCGGAGAGGGTTAGGGTTGTACAGAGGGGCGGCAGGGTCTACCTCTGCCTCGAGGGCGATGGCGGCAGGGTAGTCGTCCTGGCCGCCCGCGGGCTCACTAGCTAATAGATGCAAGTCTGACCAGGTTCACCAGGTCGCAGGCTACTGCATCGGGCTGTGATGCGGAGAGCCTTAACGGCCTCCTCACGACTAATCCCTTGAACTTAACTCCAGCTCTCCTCCCAGCCTCTATGTCCTTCTCCGAGTCCCCGATCAAGCCAGCCTCTGCGGGATCCCCGCCCAGCCTCTCGAGAGCCAAGCGTATAACAGCCGGGTCCGGCTTAGTCCTGCCGGCCTCATCCGAGGTGGCGACTACCTGGATATAGGCATCTAAGCCCTTTAGGCGGATAGCCTCCTCAACTACACTCCTCTCACCGTCGCTGGCCACCGCGACGCCTGCAAAAAGGGTGGAAGCCACGGTTAGGGCTTCAACTGCGTCCCTGTACACCATGAGCCTTTGGGGTACCACGTCCAGGATTAACCTTGAGGCCTCGGCAACGTCTAGGGCCACGCCGACCCTCCTAGCAGCCTCCACTAACGCATGGGTAAACGACGTCCTTCCACGCGACCAGTACTCATCTAAGACCCTGGCGTAGAGTCTGGCGAACTCGTCTGGAGACCAATCCCCCTCCGCACGCGGCTGCAGCCTCCTACCCAGCTCCTTGTACGAGTCCAGGAGGGATCCCAGGGAGACTATCGTGCCGAAGAAGTCTAGCACAAGATATTCCACCAAGGCGCCCAGCACCAGGGATCCCGAGTCGGAGGCATCTGGGAAATTAAGGCGCACCGGACCCAGTAACCCGCTGGGGGCGATGAGGAGGGCTGGTATTGCCGACTCTAAGGTGTGGGGATGGACACCAGACCACGAGCCCCCCAGTCTTCCCCCAAGCAATAGTTTAGCTAGAGCCCTAACACTTGAAAAGAAGTTTTAAGGAGAAGGGCCGTCTCTTTAGTAGACACGGGAAGGTGGAAGGTCCTTGAGTGAAGTCAGGGAGGCAGGCCAGGTTAGAGGTAAAAGAATTCAGGGAGGTTATGCAAGGTTTAAGGAGAACCTCAAGAACATAGTTGTACGGGTTCTGGCCGAGAGGCCTATGCACGGCTATGAGATAATGAAGAGGATCGAGGAGATAACGGAGGGCAGGTGGAGGCCCGCCCCTGGAGCCCTATACCCGCTCCTCGAGCAGCTCAGGAAGGACGGCCTAATCGAGATAGATAGGATCGATGACCAGGGCGTCAGGGGTGGGAGGAAGGTTGTGTACAGGCTCAGCGAGTCCGGATGGAAGTACCTGGCTAGCATTCTCATCGATAACGCCGAGTACAAGGTGAAGATCGTCGAGTACTACATCCTGGAGGGAGCCAGGTTGCTTAAGGAGCACGGGCTCGAGCGTGAGGCTAGGGAGGTCTGCGAGAGGTTCCTTAAAGCGTTTGAGAAGCTGACCGAGAAGGCGGAGAGCTGCTAGCCACCCTCGAGGCCTCCTCAGGCTGCTAGCACTATCCTCACGCCCTCAGGCACCCTGACTGGCACGAATGGTATGCCGGTCCCGCTGTAGAACTTGCTAAACCACTCGTAGAAGTGAAGCCTGAGGTTATGCGCGAACGCTATGATACCCTCCAGCGCCGCCGTCAGCAGGTTTCCAATCACGTACACTACTAAGCCTGCGATGAAGAGTGCTGGGCCTCCCTCGAGTAGCGGCTCCGACATTATCGTGAAGCCCATCATTAGGCCTGAGTGTGCTAGGCTTAGGCCCATGATCCTGAGGAAGCTTGGGATGTTACCCATAACCATCAATATCGTCTCGAACGCCTCCATGAACGCTGTCCCGAAGTGGGCTCCGTGACCCCTTGCCAGGCCGATTATAGGCTCCCCTAGGAGTAGCCATACTAGACCCGTTATTGCCCCGTAGAATACTAGCTTGGAGAGCAGGGTCTCCCTAGGACCGAATATCGCCTCGTTAAGAACGCCCCCCGCAACGTGTGGATCGAGTGATAACAGAAACGGCGTCGTGGCGCTGGCGAAGAATATGAACTTGGGTATCTTCACTCCCACCGCCTCGTCTATCTCGCGCTTAAGGAACGCGTCAACGACCCCGAGTAGTGTGCCGAAGAATAGCATAAAGGCTCCGACCCAAAGCGATATACCTATGCTGCGATAGACTAGCAGGCTTACAAGCTCTTCCTCGCCTTCCGCTGCTGCGTGTAATGGCGAGGAGAGTGGTGGCGTCTCAAATCCAAGCGCCTTCCACATTTCAACGAGAGGCTTCCCGCCCAGCGGGCCGAAGAATTCCGCCGCTAGGATCCCTCCAACTATGCCAGCTATCCCCAGTATTGCCCCGAGTATCCCCCAGTCCCTGCTCCTCTTCATCATGTAGAAGTACGCGAACGCTAGCACCAGGAGCCCGTGGCCGGCGTCGGGGAACATGAGGCCGAATATGACGGGTATAGTTACTGCCATGAACACCGTGGGTACTATCTCGTTGGGGTCGGGGTGCCCGTAGAGTTCCAGCACCCTCTGGAACGGCTTTAGGAAACCTGGAATGTCTACCTTGCTGGGGACTTTCTCTTCAGCCCTCCTGACGCCGAGGCTGAGCGCTAGGTAGGCGCCCCCAGTAGCATCCCTAAGTATCCTTTCTAGTCTCCTCCGATCCCTCACGTCGACGTATCCCCTGATCACTGCCATGGTCTTGGTGCGAGCCGTGTTGGCTATGATTTTGAGGGCCTCTCTTAGCACGTAAACTTTAGTATAGTACTCTGCCAGCCTGTCGGATATACTCCTCAAGTTCTCCTTAATGGTCTCTATCCTGTCAATTATCTTCCTTAGAGCTTCTGAGACTTCAGCGTACGCTTTGGCAGGGTTACCCGGTATCCCCTCCGGGAGCCTGAGCGGCGACCAGCCCAGCCTCCTCAGATCACCTACCGCTGAGTGCACCCTGGCAGGCACTCCAGCAACTGCTACTAGCACCTCCCTCGCGCTCACCTCATCAACTGCTACGACCACTCCGTGCTTTGAGGCTAATTCACCTAAACGAGCCGCCGCCTCGACGGGCGCGAAGCCCACGGCAAACGCTACATGCTTGAGCTGTGTCGACACTTTCCTTATATCAGCATCCACGTGTTTAATCGATTCTAGTATTGCACGTATCGCCTGTAGCTCCTGAAGCCTAGCTTCAAGGTCCGCTATCTCCGAAACACCAGCCTCGAACTCTCTCTCAACGTCAGAATACTCCTTTGAGACGTCGCCTACAGCATCAACCCACCTGTTAACCCTAACCTCAATGCCCCGGACAAGCCTAGGCTCGAGGTCAATCGCCCGGAAGAACGACTCAAGCTTAGACACCTTCTCAGTCGCTGCGTTGAAGGCTTGCACTAGACTCCTGTCAACACCGTTGCCGAGCTCCCTAGGAGGCTTCTCCACGTGGAGGAGGCCCGACTCGGCTAGGGCCTTGACTACACTATCATATACCCTATGGGGGACGCTTATCACTACCTCCTCGACCCTGCGTGGCAGCAGCAACTCGGCCCCCTCTCTACCATCAGCTCTGCTCCTTGCCCTTTCACTCCCGGGTGCCGGCGTGTAGGGAATGGGTTGGATAAAAGCTTCAAGTACCCTTGCACCCCAGCCTAGGCTAGGCGGGTTGGTTAGAGTTGGCTGAGGAGGGTAGGAAGGTCGTAGTGATAGGGGATCGGGACACGCTCCCACTCTTCAGGACCGCGGGCTTAGCAGTTGCAGAGGCATACTCGACAAGTGAAGCCGTGGAGGTGATGAGGCGGGAGGCCGGGAACACGGCGCTCTTCATAGTGTTGAAGCATATTGTAGACGATGAGGAGAGGCTCAGGAGGGAGGCTTCCAAGCTGGGGGTTCAAGTCCTAATATTAGCTACTAAGTGGGCACCCGCTAAGCCCATGAGGGTGGAAGAGCTGATAGCGAAGGCCCTCGGGATAGGGTGACGCGTCGTGTCCAAGCTTTACGGTGACCCGGCTAGGGTTGGCGAGGAGGCTGCTAGGGCTGAGCTGGAGAAGGCCCTCCGCGAGCTGGAGGAGGCCTACAAGGCCGCTCAGGCGTTGCTGGACGATAAGAGGAGGCAGCTACTTAGGTCAGCCGTGGAGAGAGCGATGGAGGCCTACCTGCAGGCGCTGGAGAGGTTGAGGAGCGAGGAGTCTAAGAGGGAGCTCCAGCTCAGGACACGCGTGGCCGAGGAGAAGAACAAGTACCTGGACGAGGTCATAAGGAGGGCTATGAAGAGAATCAAGGCTGAGAAGGCTGGCGCTGAGTGGTACGAGAGGTACATGAGGAGGGTGCTTGAGGCCGCGGCCGCTGAGGCCTCCGAGCACGGGGGCTTCATAGTCAGCGTTGCAGCGGAGGACCTGGAGCTTGCCAGGAAGATCGCCGAGGGTCTTGAGGGCATCGAGGTGTCCAGTGAGCCAGCTGACATCCTGGGAGGGATAATCGCGCGGTCTAGGGACGGCTCGGTCACGCTAGACTATACACTGGATTTCCTTATAAGGGAGGCTGAGTCAAGGCTTAG
>JALURD010000219.1 GCA_027057815.1 Acidilobaceae archaeon
GGGCGGGCCTGACCCCATAGGCCCTATTAAAGACATCCTAGCCATGTTTGCAGCCATGAGGAACTACGGCTACCTCGACATAATCGGTAATGCCCTGGAGAGAACCACTGCACTGGAGGCTTTGGGAAATGCACTCAGGGACTTCAGGAGCACCTGCCTGGACGCTTCCCCAGAGGCTAGGAGGGGGCTTGAGAAAGAAGAAGGAGTCAGATGCCCGGACATATCGCCCGATGACTTAGAGAAGGCTGTCTCGGCCTTCAGGAGGCTCCTGGAGGAGAAAGAAAGAAGCGGGGAGCTGGTCACCTTCTTGAGAGAGGTCTACGTTGACGCCCTCTCGAGGGCTTCCAGGTTTAAGGTTGGGTAGGGGTGGGAGCCGTGGCTATGGGGGTTTACCTGTCGTTCTCCGCCCGGCTCCTGGTTAACCTTGAGAGCTTGAATATGGCCGAGTCTGTGGGTAATATAACCAAGCACAGGAGGGCCCCAGTGACATTCCAGGCCGAAGACGGCTCGTATAGGATAGTCTACGTCCCCGCCGTCAGCGGGATGAGCCTTGCGCACCACTACCAGCTACTCCTCGCGAGGGCTGCCGCCAAGGCTGGCCTGCCTGTATCGCAGATGAGCCTCCAGGGCTACTTCATGAAGTACGCGGACGATAAGATAATACAGAGTTACTACCCGGAGGTTAAAGGCAAGGTTGATAAGAACAAGCCTCCATGCCATAATGAGAGGGTGATAGTTGAGAGCGACGTGGTAGCCGATGTCGGGGGCTTCCTCTACACTGATGGCCTGGTGAAGAGGACGAGTAGGTTCAGCTTCAGCTACATGGTCCCGGCCCTGGACGCCCTCAGAGCCGCTGGGGTTTACCCTCAGCTTCACGTAAGGTACACCCCCGAGGCCAGGCAGAGGGAGCAGGCCCTGATATACGTGGACAACGCCAGCGCCCTCTACACGGTGTCATACATACTCGAGGCAAGCGAGGTCTCTGTCCTCAGCGTCTGCAGGGCCATGGGGGAGAAGCCCGACGACTTGGGAGTAGACGAGAGAGTGAAGAGAGTGAAAGCAGCCGTAGAGGCATTAACTGCCATGCTCGGCAACATGGCCTTCGGCGCCAAGAGGAGCAGAAGCCTGCCACACTGGAGGGTCCAGAGCATAGTCGTGGCAGCTAGTGAGAGTATAGCGCCCTTCGTCCCGAGCCCTGGCCACGACAACAGATACCTATCCGAGACCCTCAAAAGACTGGAGGCCCAGAAGAGCGTCATAGAAGGCATGGACGCCGTTATCCACTACTACGCCGCCGAGAAGCTGGAGGGAGAGACCAGCAGAGCAACTGCCCACTCTACCCCTGAGGATGCCATCAAGGCTGCCGCTGAGTGGGTAATCAGCAAGCTCAAGGGCTAGCAGGGCCGAGCGGGGGTGCCCTCCTTTGAGCCTAGTTTTTTTATACTCAAGGGCCGTTATGCACTGGGGGTTTATAGTCAGGCAACTTGGAGCCAGCGCGGCCCAGCTCGCGTACGTCCTTCCTCCACCGCCCACAGTTGTAGGCTCCTTCATGAACCCGCTTGCCAGGATACTCGGGCTTAGCGAGTCCCTGGATCCAAAGGCCGGGCCAGCTGGCAGTAAAGTCATGTCCTGCGCTCTCCTAGCAACGTTCTCCGCTGCCGCCGGCCTCGACCCCCGCAGCGATGTAGGGGTGGCCGTGCACGCCGAGCCATCGAGGATAACGGCTGGGATTTACAAGACCGGCGGAGACTACGAGAGAGCCCTCAAGCAACCCCCCTACCTTGCCGCCGACAGGCTCCTCCCAGTCCAAGCCGTTGGGGCAACATCCTCGCCAGGTGGCCACCTCGTTCTAGCATGGTTGGTTGACATCTCGAGGCTCTCGGAGTGCCTTGGTGTAAACGTGGAACCAAGTGATCTCAAGGCGGCCGCCTGGAGCGTGTACAGAGTTGGGAGCAGGGAGGGGCTAGCTAGCATTGCTGACGCTAACGTATTCGACGAGGATGAGCTTGAACCGATCCCCGAGGGCGGCATGTTCGAGAGCATATTATACCAGTCCGAAGAATGCACCAAGCCCTTAACTTCCATTACTAAGGTCACACTTTACGATACCAATTACAGGCAAAGGAGTTACTTCACTCCCAGCCTAGGCGGCCCTTCAGGGATAATCCCGCTCCCTGAGGCCGCGAGCTTCGAACTCAAGAGCGGCTGTAAGGCTACCAGACCTCGCGGATATCCCAGCCTGACTCTATCCTACACTATCGAGCCAGGGGTGGTGTAAGTGGCCTTCAAGCTTCCACTCGCACCGCCCGAGACTTTGGGAAGGAGGTTCCAGTACGCACTCCTAAGCCTGGAACCCGATCTGGCAGATGTCGATGAAGTTCGGGGATTTGCATTTTTCAGAAATGCTAGCGACTACCTCGACCTAGTCAATAAGGCACTAAACGCTTTAAGACAACTAGTGACAGGGCCGAGCAGGAAGAGGAAGTGTCCGCAAGTCCTCATTCATGGCATAGACTGCTGTTCACTAAATGGTGGACCTCGCCTTTATACAGCTGGTAGCAGTAAAATCACTAAAAAAAGTGATCGTGGTTCCTTTAACGATTACCTAATATTAAAACATGCAAGTTTCATAAATTGTCCGGCTCCTGAAGGAAAAGTTTTATGGAATCATGCTGCCGTTAGTTATGCAAGCTTAGTCCTAAACCAAGGATCTCCACTAAGAGG
>JALURD010000220.1 GCA_027057815.1 Acidilobaceae archaeon
GATCTAATATGGTCTAGACTGTTGTCCCCATCCAGTAACCTCCTCGCTTCACCCCTATGAGGCGTTAGGATCACGCTTGGCCAAAGCTTCAACCCCAGCTCGGCGACGGCCTTAAGGCCGTCCGCATCTATAATCATAGGCTTATCTCTCAGCCTTTTAACGATCTCTCCTACAGCTTCGACAACTTTCCCTGACAAACCCAGGCCGGGGCCTAGGACTACGACGTGAACTCTTGAAGCCTCAGTTATAACAACATCAACGTGGTCGACTGACAACTCACTGCCCTCTAAGGGCCTCGGAACTAGGTTTGGATTCCATGATGCCGCAGCTCCCGCTGACCCGCCCGGCCCTGCTATTACTGCTAAATCAGCGCCCACAGTAAGGGCAGCGGTCCCCGCGAGAGCAGGGGCTCCAAAGTAGTTTCTGCTCCCACCTACAACGAGGACCCTACCACCTACACCTTTATGTGCCTCTCTAGGCTTGGCAGGAATTCTGGCCGCGACGTCGCCTGGGCCAGCTAAATACTCTGCGGCCTTGGGCAAGCCGATCTCAGCCACCCATACCTCTCCAACGTACTGCTTCGCCTTCACGAGGCCAGTCTTCATCCTATGCATAGTCACAGTGACGTCGGCCACCACGGCTCCTTCAACGGCTTCACCGGTATCGGGGTCGACTCCGGTGGGGACGTCAATTGCTACCTTGAGACCTCCGGCCCGATTAATGGCATTGGAGAGCGATGCTATGGGATCCCTCAACCTCCCCTTAACACCGACACCGAGGAGACCGTCTATTACAACGTCAACATCAGGGGGATCCTCCCGGCCGCCACGGTAAATCCTAATCCTAACATCTCTGCTCCTTAGGAGAGCCTCCAAGTTAACCTTGGTATCCTCGTGCTCGACAAGCCTAGGATCATAAGCTAGCACTACCTCTACCTTTGCCCCTCTCAGGGATAGATGTCTAGCAGCTACCAGTGCATCCCCGCCATTACCTCCCTTACCCGCGTAGACGACGACTCTCCTACCCTTAACTCCGCCGAGCTTACACTCAACGAGGTCAGCTACAGCCCTACCAGCATTCTCCATTAGGAGTAGCAGTGGAATCCCCAACCAGACTCCATTAATCTCCCATGCTCTCACATCTTCAACCCTGATGGACTCGCCGCCCCTCCACAGCTCAAGCCCCGGACACTCTGGCACTGCGGCCCCCCAGCTTGTACTAGAGGTAAAGTAGTCTAGGTAATAACGTCCAGATAACTAGCTGACTCGGGGGAGACCCTATGCCTAGATATCCGGTTGACCCTTCCGATTGGAAGCTCATAGGCTCTGATAGAGTCTCCGCCATAGGCCTCGGGACTTGGGCTATCAGGAATCCTAGGACAGCCGAGGATGTAATGGTTGAGGCGATAGAGTCCGGCTTAGTTAACCTGATAGACACGGCTGAAATGTACGGCGACGGTAGGGCTGAGGAAATTGTTGGGAGGGTTATCAGGAGGGTTGGTAGGGACAGAGTCTTTGTGACAACGAAGATCCTGCCCCATAGGTTCACGGATGAATACATGGTGGAGAAGGCGGTCAAGGCCAGCCTGAAGCGTTTGGGCGTCAGTGAGGTTGACTTAGTCCTAGTGCACTGGAGAAATCCGAACCAGTCAGCTGGCGAGCAGGTTCGGATGCTCGAGAAGGCAGCTTACGAGAGAGGGTTAGCGAGGTACATAGGGGTAAGCAACTTCGACGCGTACGAGCTTGAGGAAGCCTTGAACTCCACTAAGTCAGCTGAGATAGTAGTGGACCAGGTCCATTATAGCGTTCTCCACAAGGCACCCGAGAGGACGGGTCTGTTAGACCTAGCTATTAGAGAGGGAGTCACAATACAGGCGTACACCCCCCTAGAGAAGGGGGAAGTTGCGTTGCACCCCGTTGTACGAAGAGTGGCCGAAGCCGTGGGTAGGACTCCAGTCCAGGTTGCGTTGAACTACCTTATATCAAGGCCGAGAGTGGTGGCGATACCGAAGACTGAAAGGCGCGACCATCTTGCGGAGATACTCGGATCTCTTGGCTGGAGGCTTCCAGCCGAGTTAATAGAGGATCTTGAGGCAATCTAGGAGAGTGCAAGGTTGTACGTTGAGTATTTCCATCGCTTATAATTCCCTGCCGGGTAACCTGCAAAGCCCGGGCAAGCACGCTCCACACTAGGGTGGTTAAGGCTTGGCTAGCCAGCAAGCCAGACTCGGGGGTCTAGCAAGGTTCGCTCCAACACTGATAGTCGCGGCCTCTGTAGCTTTCCTCTTCGCGGCTCTATTCGCGTCCATAGCCCAGGTATACCTTGCAGGCCTCATATTGAATATTGCCGACAAAGTAGAGAACCTAAAAGGAGTGTCTCTATCAATTACCTCTCCAAGCGGCCCAAACATGCTTAGTCCGGCGGAGGCTGCCACGCTACTACAGAAGTACGCAGCCTCGCTCGGCATCTCGGCTGTAATCACCTCCCTAACTGGCATAATCGTCCTGACCGTGGCCGTTAATGCTAGGAAGGGCAAGTATAAGGGGTTGCAACGCTTCCTTATATTATGGGGCGTGTTACTCGCGCTCATGGCGGCTTCACTCGCTAGATCAGATCCGATATACACCGGCGGGTCTATGGCTACTCTCCTCGTGCTGACGGGTGGCCTCCTAATAGTAGTGTCTGGGGCTATGCCAGCGCGTCTCAGCAGATATGCAGCGATAGCAGCAGTAATTGGAGGCTTACTAGTGGCTGGTGGAGTCTACATGGGAGCGTTCCCCCTGAAGACATCGACAGCAAACTTTTCATGGCTAAATGATGTGGATTTAGGAGTACAGCATAACATCGGAGTTAAAGGGCTTAACGCTATAGTCGATCCAGCATTTGCCCTAAAGGGTAAGGTGACGCCAAAACTAGAGGGGCAGGTAGTGAATAGACTAAACTACCTGGCCAAGCTCATCGAGGAAGGAAGAGCGACCAAGGATATAATTAGTGGCACACTCACCGACGTATCGGATGAACTCAGATCCATCGCGGAAAGCCTACCCGACGACCTGGCAGCCGAAGCGCTTAGACTGGCAGATAAAGCTGAGAGTATGGCCAATTCTAACGTGGGAGTCGACGATGTGAACGCTTTAAAGAATGATGCCATCAAGCTCATTGACAAGGTTAATAAAGTAGAGCTCGGAACTCAAGGAGTAGCAACAGGCCTAGAAGCCATAGCCCTACTACACCCAGTAATAATCGGGATAGCATCAATCCTGGGTGCAGCGGCATATTTCGTTAGCGGTAGAAGGAATCTGATTATAGCCGCAACGATACTAATAGCTTCATTATACATGGCGCTCCTATCGTCGAACATACTGGTGGGCCCAGTCAAGCTTGCAGGCGACTACATCAACATGCTGGGAATGGGTAGCCTAGAAATACGAACGTACACGACATGGAAGGCGGCAGCCACGGCATCAGGGCTTACAGGCATAAGTTTAGGTGTAGCATTCCTAGCCTCCCTGCTCGCAGCGCTAGGTAGCCTACTCTACCTACTAGGCGTGCTCCTAAGCAAGAGAACCTCTGTGCAGTAACTCAACCGCGATTATCTCATAAAACGTGTTTTCTGGGGAATCAGCCAGCAGAGCTATTAGAGTTATTCTCCGCATTATTATGTACTATCGAAGCTATACTGCTTTGAACAAACTTAGAGCTAACTCGGCAAAAACATATTACACCCCGTTAATACGATTAATATAAAGTATTTGTAACGGGCTCTCAGCATTCACGGATCAATTTAACATTAAGGGGTGGCAAGGTATGTTGAGGCTGGCCGGTGCTGTGGAACGGGAAAGGTTCAGAGTAGTGTTAAGGAGCACATCAGCGGCTATTGCAGTAGTAGGCTTCATTCTAAGCCCACTAAGCTGGTGGAACGATGCGGTGGTGAATATACCATTAAGCCTTGCAGTGGCTAGCCTCCTCAACGCTCTTGCAGGCCTGGACTTGAAGGTAGGCTTCACGGTAATATATTGGTTGACAAACGTTGGCGGGCTTATCCTAATGTTTGTGGGGGGAGACACGGCATACAAGGGGAGGGTTACTAGGAGGTCTCTGATTGCAAGCCTGGTAGCTGGCACCATATACACACTGATAGTTGTAGGAATTCTAAACCTAATTACGTGAGAATAGACATCTCTCAATTAACTATTCCAGTCTTCTCGTTAGCGGATAAGACTGGCTTTCTGCGAGGTTAACACGTTAAGATGAAAGAATACAAGTCTATAAAACGGCTTTCTTCGCGAAACGTATAGTAGTCATTAAACTTTAACGTACAGAGAGACCCCGGGAAGGAGGTTCAATGTTGTCTGATTTAGGGGCCTGGAGGTGTGAAGCTTGCAAAGGCTTCGTGGCCTCGAGGATATCGCGGCTAAATTCAATAACATACTAGTCTTCGGGGCAGGAGGGGGAGGCGATGCAGCTGGAACGGTTCACCTATACCTGAAGCTTAAGAAGATGGGTGCTAACCCCATCATAGGAAGCATTGTTTGGGAGAGGTTCATCGTGGATCCTGTTCCCGGCCCTATTACTATCGAAGAACTGGTTAACGCTGAACCTCTAGGCTGGAGTGTGGCCATAGTTACGGGTGAAACGTACGCCTTAAGGTATGGTAGGGAGGTTAAGCCTCAAATAGCCAGAGTAGCTGAGGTGCTGGGAGTCAAGGCTCTCGCAATCGATGTTGGCAAGGGAGCTGAGGGTGTAGCTGAAGCCCTAAGACTAGCAGCTGAACATCTAGGTGTTGAAGCAGTCATAGCCGTGGACGTAGGAGGGGACGTTCTAGCCAGGGGGTGTGAAGACAGCCTCTGGAGCCCTTTAGCAGACTCGGTTAGCCTGGCAGGCCTCCTTGCAAGCGGGTCTCCAGGCTTTCTCGCCATACATTCTCCTGGAGCCGATGGGGAGCTCAGTAGGGAAACAGTACTAAAGTACATAGCTGAAATCGCAGCCATGGGCGGGCTTATCGGAATTTACGGGCTAACACAAGAGGAGATAGAGGTCTTAGACAAGATAGTAAAGGTTGTCGTGAGCGAAGCCAGCAAGATACCGTATCAGGCATTCAGAGGCGAGTATGGCGTTAAAGCCATAAGGCAGGGCACTAGGAAGGTATTCATTGACCCGTCAATGGCGGTCACTTATTTACTCGACGCTAAGACAGCTGCCTCTACAACCCCATTGCCTCGCCTTGTAGAAGGGACCAGAAGTATTGCTCAGGCCCGGGGGGCTCTCAATCAAGTGTGCATATACACGGAGCTTGACCTCGAACTAGACATCAGTAGGCTAGCCGAGCGAGGTGAGGTGCCCGACATTATACAGCTACGTGCCCAGGGCGTTGAGAGGCTGCGCCGCCAGGGGTGTAAACCTCTACCGGGATGCAGTTAATCGGCTACTCCCTCACCCTCCCCGCTAATGACAGTAGTTCTGCTGCGAGCCTTAGCTTCAATCATATCCTCGATCATCTCCATCCTTTCCAGTACGTACTGGAATAACTCCTCGAGTTCGCGCTGTTTACCCCTAAGCCTAATGATTTCGGCCTTAAGCTGCTTCTCAAGAGCATCCATCTTCTCCACAAGGCCGGAGACTGCCTCATCGCTAGCACTCTTGCTGCAAGCACCCTCCAGGACTTCCTTAATGTAAATCCTCACGAGGTCTGTTATCTGAATACCTAGCTCAGCCGCCCTTCTCTTCAGCTCCCTATAGATAGGATCCGGCAGTGAAACATGCACTGTAGGCATATTACGCCCCCCGGGCCAGTACACCCCATGTAAGAAGAATACTGAACTCACCCTATTAAAGTTTCCGTCTCTCAGAGCCCGCTTAAAGAGAATCCTTACATGAATCAGACTGAGAGAGGAGTAGCACAAGTCTTTTTTGGCCTATTCCATCTTGAATTCCTCCAATGGAGCTTAAGGGGTGCTAAGTATGAGGGTCGTGAGCTTCAAGGTTGAGGAGGATCTCCTAGATCTAATGGAAAGAGTCGCCAGAAGGAAGGGAATAACAAAGAGCGAGTTAATCCGGCAGGCAGTTAAGAAGTACCTCTTGGACAATGAGGAGGAGCGAAGAGTTATTGCTACAAGGAAGATAAAAATATACCTTTAACGCAGAGACCCGTGCCAGTATATTCGTTCAACGAGTAGACTAACGAAAAACAAAAAACGATCTAGCTTGGGAATCTTCTACATCGATAATATATATTAAATTAATTATGTAAAGCAGATTTCACTCTCCACTAGTGCATACAACGACTTCAAGCTAACCTCTTAGACTCCTTTACAGACTTTGCAGGCTTCCTTGTAACATGCACGTCTATTGGATGATGCGGAGGTAAACCTATTTTAATGGCGAGGCTTCTGATAACCTTAGATGCTTCCTTCTTACTTATTCTTTGGTGTGTAGCGATAAGTATATCCACGTCTCCTGCTCTATGAATTTCACGGCGTGCTATGCTTCCAACTAGATATATTTCTGCGTCTCTGAAAACTTCCTTTACAGCGTGAACGAGATTGGGTAACCATTTCTCCCATTCAAAGATAAGTTTCTCTCTTTCCTCGAGCCTCCAATCTACATATTTAGGTAGCCTCCGTCCCGTTGCGGCTCTATAAGAAGCTTCTGCTAGGAAAGATCCTATAATGAGAATGGCTAGAACAGCGAGTTGGCTGGGGTTAATCAACGTCATTCTATAAATAAGGATATTTAGGGCAAGCAATGATAGTATTGTTCCAAGCAAGGTTATGAACGGGTTAGCCCCTGTCTTCCATCTAAGCCTATAGGCAGCGTAGTTGACTGCTGCGAACACTATCAGGAAGCCCCCACTACCAGCTGCCGATATAGTCTCCAGGCTAGCGCCCAAGGCTAAGGCAAGGCTAAGTGTAGCAATTATCAGGAGACCCTCGTAGGCACCATGCCAGACACGTTTCCCGAGGACTTTCGGTACTTGTCCATATTTTGCTATGATATATGACATTCTCGCTGTGCCATAGAGGGTTGCATTGATTGCTGAGCCTGTACTGGCGAGGGCCGCGGCTACCACTAGGGCGACGCCTGCCATGCCGAGAACCGGTTTAACCAGGATGGCCAAGGCATAATCCCTAGCCTTTGCTACTGTCTCAGGGGATAATGCTCCCGCGGCTACGAGGGCTATAAGGATGTACACGCTTACAACTGTAGCTACGCTAGCGTATAGGGCTCTGCGGAGCGTTGTCAAGCTCTCAACGTCGCCAGCGGTATTGGCTACAAGCTCGAAGCCCTCGTAGGCGAGGAATATTATCATGCCGCCCGCTACTATACTTGAAGGTGGCGGCCACTTGCTCGGCGATAAGCGGCTCCAGTCAACGAGTCCTAGACTTACTATCACCACGAAGATTAGGATTGAGAGCTTGAAAGCTACTAAAGCTAATTCTAGCCTGCCGCTAATTATCGAACCTAGCATGTTAACAAGTGTCAGGGAAGCCACTATGAAGACTGTCAGAGCTATATAGGCTATGCTATAATGGCTTGGAAGAAGGCTTGCTCCATAGCTGGCAAATGCATGCGCGTAAAGAGCAATCATTACTATGTAAGATGCCAGCAGCATAATGTTCAGACCGCCGCTTAAGACGCCATCGCCGTATCCCTGGACTAGAAACTCTATGGTACCCCCCTCACTGGGGAAGCGGGAAGAAAGCTTAGCGTAGGAATACGAAGTTATGAGAGCTACAAGACCAGCCAGGAGAAACGCTAGAGGTGCAGCGCCATCAGCGAGTTCGAGGCTCAAGCCTAAAACCGCGAAAATGCCACCTCCTATCATTCCGCCGACGCCGATAGCAAAAACCTCCCAAAAGCCTAGTTCCTTCCTCATATGCTGATCACCATTCCCGGCTTATGCTTGGATCATGGCTCATGGGAGTTTATTGGGGGAGGGAATGGGATGTGGTATAAGATAAGCTTAGAGTTGGTAACGGTCTTCGATAATCTCGACGGGTTGTTTCAATTTCTCTAGCTCTACGCCTCTTTGGTTTATGTAATCTAAGACGTACTCTGCCAAGTTGCCTTTCAGGGCTAGTTCTTCTGGTGCAACAACGCCTGGCCCTTCAAGTCTACCTCTGGCTAAAAGGTCGGTTGCAGCGGCCTGGAAGCTAGCAGTGGCGATGGACATGGCTGTCCATTCGTCGCTATGCTCAACTATAGCTCGGAAGCCAGCCCATTCGTCGCCGTTCCACGCCTCGGTGATGAGTATAACGAGGTCCTTGTAGCCGGTTAGCCTCGACTCCAAGAGTTTGGCAAGTAGCCTGCGTGGGGCAACAGAACAGCCTCCGACCGTTATGGGCGACTCATCGAGCATGTTTATATGGAGTAGCTCCTTTATTACTCTAGCGTGGCCGGGCCATCTAAGCGTATACTCTATAAGCATTTCGAGGCCTGATAGATTCCTCAACATAGTCCTAAGGCCGTCCGTGGGTATAGCCTCCATGTCGCCTATTCCAGGGATCCTGACCGTAATCACATGAGAAAGAGGGTCAACACTCTCCACCCTGCCATTTCTGATATATCTAGCCTTTCTGAGGTACTCGTCAAGCAGGTCCTCTATGCTCCATGTCGCCGAGAGGCCTAGCGGGGCACTCGGATCAGAGCTTACTCCGCCGACAAGGATCCTAGCCCGTTTGGCATTCATTTCACGTACTAACATACCTATTAACATGTTGGAGAGGCCGGGAGCTACGCCAGCGTCTACAACAACGGTTACGCCCTTCTTCCTGGCTAAGTGGTCTATGGTGCTGTAGGGGTCCTCCGGGGAGAAACTTACGTCGACAGTGTCAACTCCAAGGGTTACTAGGCCGAGGAGCGCCTTATGGCCGACGCTACCTGGTAGAGCGACGGCTGCGACGTCTACGTCCTTCACGCTAGCCTTTAGGCCGTCGAGGGCGGTTACGTCGGCGACTTTAACCTCAATGCCCAGGAGCCTCTCTGCTCTATCAGCGGCTGAAGAGCTTGCATCCACTCCTACGACGTCATACCCGAGGTCCTTTAGCTCCCATGCGAGCCTAAGGCCTATCCTTCCAAGTCCTATGACGGCTATTCTCGACAATCCACAGGGGCACCCGGTAATAGGGTAGCATTGGGAGGCTAAAGCTATTCAATAAAGGGCCTGTAATGGCGGGCCCGGGGGGATTTGAACCCCCGACCACCGGCTCGCCCCCGCAGGCGGGGCGAGCCGAGCCCCGCATGGTTAGGAGGCCGGCGCTCTGTCCTGGCTGAGCTACGGGCCCTTGCACCCGTGTGGTTGTTGGGTTATCCGGGTTGGCTCTATAAATCTTCCCCTGGGGCGCGTGGTTTGGGGCGGGCTTCTAGGATCTTCGCGGCTGTAGACTTGGGGACGACTACGGCTAAACTAGTCTTGTTTGATGAAGGGCTTAGGAGGCTGAAGAGGCTGGTGGTCAGGCTCACCTTGAGGAAGTCTGGGTACATGGCGGAGCACGACTCAGTTGAGGTTGCATCCGTTGTCAGGAACCTCCTAGATAAAGCTGTCGATATGGGGGCCTCGGCTGTGGGCATAGCCACCTACAGGGCTAGCGTTGTTGTATGGAGGGCTGACACAGGGGAGCCCCTCACAGGCATAGTGACGTGGATGGATAGGCGTGGCGAGTGTGCCTGGCACATGCTTCCCTTAAAAGCTAGGCTAGCAGCAAGGATCCCCGGTATAGGCCAGGCCTTCACTCCAGAGTCCCCCATGGTCAAGCTAGCAGTCACTGTTGCAAGTAACCGTGGACTCCGGAAGGCCTTAGCCGAGGGTAAAGCTTTGGCCTGGAATGTCGATGCTTACATTGCTCACAGACTTCTGGGGAGGTACGCTTCCAGCCCTGACAACGCGGCCCTTACAGGACTCATTGACCCTAGGAACCTGGAGCCGTTTACTCCCGTCCTGCGGATCCTCGGGCTCCCCCAGATTTTGATCCCGGAGATAGTAACCCACGATGAGGTGGTGGGGGAATGGAGGGGGGTGCCGGTTGCCGTGTTAGCGGCGGACCAGCAGGCCGCCCTCTGGGGGGTAGGTTGCCTGGAGAGGGGCTGCTGGAAGGTGACTCTAGGTACAGGCTTCTTCGCCGACGCTCCTACGGGCGAGAAGATATACTTCCGCGTTGGGGGAGGACTTATACCCATAATCGCGTACGCCTCCAGCGACAAGGTGCTGCACGGACTCGAAGCCTACGCGCCAGGCCTTGGAACGGTGACCCAGTGGATCATAGAGGAACTCGCGGGCTCGGACTATAGCCTTCTAGACCCCTTTAAGTGGGATGGTAGCATAGTAGTTGCGCCTTACGCGTGGAGCCTGAGGACCCCTAAAAGGCTGAGAGGCTCTTGGGTGGTAGCTGGCAGTGGGAGTATAACCCGGGAGAGGATAGCTGCGGCGCTCGCAGCATCAATAGCTTCCTCAGCCGTGGGGCTAGTGGAGGCACTGGCGGGGAAGCTCGGCAAGCCGAGAGAGCTGGTGGTGGGTGGAGGCTTGTCGAGGGTAACCACCCTGGCTGAGGCAATAGCGGGATCCCTCCCTGGCGTTGACGTTAAGGTTAGCCCTGATGGGGATGATACCGCAAGGGGCGTAGCCTTCATGGCTGCCAGGAATGCTGGCTATTCGGTATCGATTCAGCAACTCCCACAGGAGGTTGAGGGAAGGCAAGCAAGACTACCATCGCTTGAGGAACTGGTGCGGGCGGCTAAAGCGGTTCCCGTGAAGAGGTGCTAGGGGATTACTCTGAGATATTAGTTGCATCTATCTAAATAATTTAATTGGAGGTTTCTGAATTATAGGTAATGTTGTGTAATGAATTCATTAAGATTTTTAAAGGTACTATTTACGTAATAGATACAACATGACAAATCCGTCCTTGGGGGTTAGGGGCATGGCGTCCAAGACACTTGTGGGAATAGCGGCTCTGGTCGTCGTGATAATCCTGATAGCAGGCGTTTTCCTATACATGGGCAGAGGAGCTACTGTGGTGTGGGCTTCAACGCAGCTTAATCCGGCGCAGGAGCAAGCCTTCGTTAAAGAGGAGTTGCTTCCGCCATTCACCCAAGAGACGGGGATCGAAGTGCAATTCGTGGCAATCTCATATAGTGACCTAGCAACTAGACTGGAGGCTGAAATGCAGGCTGGCAAGGTGACGATAGACCTAATCGGAGACCTCCATGGAGGCCTCGACCTCTTCGCATCAAAGGGCTGGCTTGAGGATCTGAGCAAGTTCGGGGCCCTTGAGGGCCGCACCTTCCTACCTTCACTGGAGAAGTTCTCGAACATACACGGGATTAAGGCATACATACCATGGATGACCGCCACCTATGTAATGGTGGTTAATAAGAAGGCCTTCGACTACCTGCCCGAGGGCCTCACCAAGGACGATGTGATAAAGGGTACAGACAAGTGGACCTACGATGCCCTACTAGCCTGGGCTAAGAAGCTCTACGAGGAGACTGGCAGCCCCAAGCTGGGCTTCCCCGCAGGTCCTAAGGGCCTCTTCGTTAGGTTCCTCCACGGATATCTCTACCCTGCATTCACTGGAGCCCAGGTGAAGAACTTCAACAGCCCAGAGGCAGTCCAGATGTGGGAGTACTTAAGGGAGCTATGGAAGTACGTACACCCATCCAGCACGACGTGGGACGCCATGGCTGACCCACTACTACGCGAGGAAGTATGGATAGCATGGGACCACACAGCCAGGATTAAAGACGCTATAGTACAGAAGCCAGACCAGTTCGTTGTGGTTCCAGTCCCGAAGGGGCCGAAGGGTAGGGCATTCATCCTAGTAGTCGCGGGCCTAGCGATACCAAAGAACGCTCCCAACGCTGACGCTGCATGGAAGCTCATAGACTACCTCACTAGACCCGAAGTCCAGGTCAAGGTCCTCGAGAAGGTCGGCTTCTTCCCAACAGTGAAGGAGGCGACGGGTGCGATACCGAGCGGCCCACTCAAGATAATGTCAGAAGGTGTTGCCACACAGCTAGGCGCGCCTGACGCGCTAGTAGCCATGATACCAAGCCTTGGGCCTAAGGGCGGCGACTTCAAGCAGATATACCTGACAGCGTTCGAGCAGATAGTCCTCAACAACCAGGATCCAGCCGCAGTCCTGCCTGACCTAGCACAACAGCTCATGAACTTATTCAAGGAGGTAGGCGCGCCTCTACCACCTCCAGACGCATAGTACACGCCTGGCATAGAACTCCGTACCACGGCCTCGGCTAAGATCCTTCTTTTTCCCCTCCATGACATCCCTATTCCATGATGCCAGGGTGTAGTCTGGTGAGGGTTGAGAGAGACAAACTGCTCCCCTACATCTTGGTGGCACCCTCGATAGCGTACATGGCGTTCTTCATAGGCTACCCACTCCTGGAGGGCGTGAGGCTTGCGTTCGTAGACGAGAAGGGGAGATTCACACTAGCGAACATTGAGTACATGTTGTATAGCGTGCACTCCAAGTTCTGGGATGCACTCAAGTTCACAACTCTGCTCGCTGGGGTTGTGATACCAATCGAGGTAGCCATCGCGATAGCTCTGGCAATGCTGCTCACGTACAAGTTCAAGGGCAGGGACCTCGCTGTATACGTGGTTGTTCTGCCTCTAGTAATAAGTGACGTGGCCGCTGGATTGATATGGTACAGCATGCTTACTGGCGGTGGGTTCCTGAATAAGCTGCTCCTAAACCTAGGCGTAATCAGTGAGCCGGTAATATTCTTTGGTAGGGAGTATCTGTGGAGAGAGTTTGTGGCAGTAGTATTGGCTGAGGTCTGGAGATCCACCGCTATAGTGTTCGTGATATTGTTTGCTGGCCTCCAGATGATAAGCGGCGAACTAATAGAGGCAGCCGAAGTCTTCGGGGCTTCGCCCATGCAGAAGCTTAGGCATATAATACTGCCGCTCCTGAAGCCTAGCCTCCAAGCGGCTCTCATAATCAGGACTCTATTCGCCTTCCAGGTCTTCGGGAGTGTTTGGATACTCGCAGGCAGAGACATACCAGTACTCGCAGGCGAAGCCTACTACGAACAGGTAGAGCTACACCACACTGGAGTCGCCGCTCTGTATGCCCTAGTCATCGCGTGTATTTCGCTATTCCTCGGGTTCATCTACATCAAGAGCTTCAGGGCCAAGTACCTTGAGGTGGGTGTGTAGTCATGGCGCTCCTGAGCCCTGAAGTTAGGGAGGCGGTGACTGGAATCCTGAGAGCGGCAGCAGTCGCACTAGCCGTGTCGTGGACAGCCCTCCCGATAATACTGGCAATAACCTACGCGCTCGCGGATCCAAACGACTACTACAATATGGAGAAGGTTATCCCTACCAGGTTGACGCTGGAGCACATTAGGAGCCTCATTGCACTAGGCGCTGGGAGGGCCATTGTCAATAGCGTAATAGTAGCGCTACTAACAGTCGCGTTCAGCTTCGCCTTAGGCCTACCGGCAGGCTACGCTCTGGCCAGGTTCGTCTTCCCGGGACGTGATACGGTGAAGCTCCTATTGGTTGGGATGAGGATGTTCCCGATAATTGTGATAGGCGTGCCGCTGACTGTGCTCTACCTGAAGATAGGCCTGAACGATACATTGCTGGGAGTGGCCCTGGCCCACACGTCCATGGCCCTACCCTTCGTGGTCTTGATAACGTCGAGCATATTCGCGGGTATACCCAAAGACTTGGAGGAGGCGGGACTCATCTTCGGGCTAACGAGGGCGGGCGTCCTGCTCCACATAACGATGCCAATGGCGCTTCCAGGGCTTGCGGCAGCGGCGATGTTCGCGTTCCTCCTGAGCTGGAACGAGGTATTCGTTGCCTCAGTACTTACATTTAACAATAGGACGCTTCCAGCATTCGTACTGGTTCAGGTAGCAGCTGCTACCGAGCTGATAAAGTTCGCCGCAGTCATAATAATGGTGGCCCCTGCGCTGGTGTTCGTGTTCGCGGCGAGGAAGTACCTGGTGACCATGTGGGGGATAACGCTGAGGTGAAAGGGAGCAATGGTCGAGGTAAGGCTTGAGGGGATACGCAAGAGATTCGGTAAAACGGTGGCGGTAGACGGCATAAACCTAACAGTCGAGGACGGCGAGTTTATAGTACTCCTCGGCCCCAGCGGTTGCGGGAAGACCACCACCCTCAGGATAATAGCTGGCCTCGAGAAGCCTGACGAGGGCCGCGTCCTCTTCGGTGGCAGGGACGTCACTAGGCTACCGCCCAGGGAGAGGAATGTGTCCATGGTGTTCCAGAGTTATGCAGTATGGCCCCATATGAAGGTCTTCGACAATATAGCATTCCCCCTGAGGATTAAGGGTAGGCCTGAGGAAGAGATCAGGAGGCGCGTAAAGTGGGCCGCCGAGCTCCTCGGAATAGATGACCTCCTTGACAGGTACCCCGCTCAGCTGAGCGGTGGTCAGAGGCAGAGGGTCGCAGTGGCGAGGGCTATAGTAGTCGAGCCGGACGTCATGCTAATGGATGAGCCTCTAAGCAACCTCGACGCAGTTCTAAGGATAAGGATGAGGAGCGAGCTGAAGAAGCTCCAGAGGAAGATAGGGGTTACCACGATATACGTGACCCACGACCAGCTTGAAGCGATGACCATGGGAGACAGGATAGCCGTGATGAATAAGGGTAGAATAATGCAGGTGGGATCCCCGGAGGAGGTCTACGACAGGCCCGCGAACACATTCGTAGCAACCTTCATAGGGGCGCCTCAGATGAACCTGATCAAAGCCGTTGCAAGGAGCACGGGCGACGGCGTAGTCCTGGATGCTGGCGACTTCAAGCTTCCGGCACCCCAGGGCTTGAAGGTTGATGACGGTGCGGAGGTCCTTGTAGGAGTGAGGCCGGAGCACTTCACCCTCCAAGGCAGGGAGGGGATCCCAGCAATCAGGGGGATCCTGGACTTCGTGGAGAGGCTGGGATCCGACACCATACTCCACGTCAACACGGGCAACCACATAGTTGTAGTTAAAATCTCCGGGGACTACCCGGCACAGGTGGGAGACGAGGTTACAGTCTACCCAAGGCTGGAGAAGGTTCGAGTGTTCGACGCCTCGAGCGGCTCACTGATAGGCTAAGGCCACGACCCGCTCGCTGAGAGCGCTCTTAGCACGTCCCTAATGCTAACTATGCCTATTGGCCGGCCAGCGTTATCCACAACTGGTATGTGCCTGAACCCTCCCTCAATCATCTTCGATGCAACGAGGGGGAGCGGGTCCTCCGGTTTAGCTGTGACGGGGTTCCTGGTCATGTAATCACCAATCCTGCCCTCGAGGCTGCCACCCGTCGCGACTAGCTTCACGAGGTCTCTCTCTGTGAATATACCCTCCAGCCTGCCCTCAGAGCTGACTATGAGGACGCTTCCAACTCCCCTCTCATGCATAGACTTGACGGCGTCGAGGACCCTGGTCTCAGGAGTCGCCGTTAGTAGGTCGCCTTTCCTCATTACATCGCTTACTCTCAAGCCTGGGATCCCCCTCGATATAAGTGCACGCCACGGGTATATTATGCTAGAGCTGTCCCCATTATCGTGAGAGGTTTAGCAGGGAGGATTTCTCCTCCAGCATTCCATAGAGCTTCACGTAGAGGGACACTGCCGCGACGCCTATCAGGACCGTCAGCAGCATTAAAGCTCCAGCGGCTTCCACGTCAGCGACGGCCAGCTTATTATACATCGCTATGGGCAAGGTTTCAGTGTAGCCGGGAGCCCCTCCCCCAACCACGAGGCTAGCCCCGAACTCGCCAACAGCCCTGAAGAAACTTAGCACCCACGCTGCGAGGATCCCGGGGGACACGGCTGGGATCAGGATACGGGCCAGGGCGAGGGGGCTAGAAGCCCCGTAAACCCTCGCTAAGTCCTCAACCGTGGAGGGGACGTAGGAGAAGGCGTTCACGAGCAGGGAGGCCGAGAGCGGGGCCACAACTAGCGCTTGTGCCAGCACTATCCCCTTGACCGTGAACGTCACTCTCACAGCCTCCTCTAGGATCTTAAGCGGTGTGTACTTGAATGCTATGAGTATGCTCAGCCCCAGGCCTACCGGGGGAAGGCCGAGCAGGAGCAGCGACGAGGAGGCGGCTAGCCGCGCCAGGAAGCCGCCCCTCCTCGAGATATAGTATGCCGCGGGGAGCCCTATGGCCACCGATAGGGTGGCGGCAAGGGATGCCGTGACGAGCGAGAGAATGACAGCCCTCTTAACCCTGGGATCCCCGACTACCTCGACCAAGTTAGCGGGGCTTGTGACGGCGAGCGGCGAGAAGGCTACAAGGAACGATACCACGGAGAGGGTAGCAGCCAGTGCCTGTAATAGAGCCAGTCTATGCCTAGCCATTAGGGGGCTCCACCCCATACTTCCAGAAAACGTAGGCATGGCTAACGACGTACTTGTAGAGGTCCTCGGCTAGCGGCCCGTGGTTCAAGGGAAGAGCCACAACCACAGGAGCCTTCACCCCGGCTAATAGTGGATCCCTGACCTCGTCAAGCTCCTCAGGCCATAGGGTAGCGTAGACGTTGAAGGTTACAGCCACGTCCGCCAGGCCCATGCGGACCCACGAAGCCGCCTCAGCAGCGCTCGAGGCGTACTTGACTCTGCCCTCCTTGACCAGCTCGTCAACTAAACCAGCCAGGCCAGCTTCCTCGAAGACTCTCCGGGCAAGGACTCCAGCGGATACATGCTCTGGATTCCCTACGGCGATTACCGCGTCGGGGCGCTGGAGCGCGTCTACGAGGCTAGTCACGTTTTTCGGGTTCCCCTCCCTGACTATGAGAGTCAGCCTGATGTATCCAACAACAGCTAGGCTCCCCGACTCTAGCAGGCCCTCCTCGACACCCTTGACTGGGAAATGCGAATCGTCGGCAACATATAGGTCTCCACCTCCGTCGATGGAGAGCCTTGAGAGCGTATAGCCACTGCTACCCCAGACCCATGCGACTCTGCATGCACCACACTGCTCATCGATGAATGAGGCTACAATCTCTTCGAGAGGCTCCTGTAGGGTGCGGTCAGCGTATATCCTGATAACCGTGTATTCGCGTCCGCCTCCCAGCAGGCTATAGTAGGCCGCGGCGAGTAGCGCGGCGGCGATCACAAGGGCGACGGCAATATGGCGGGCCCCTAGCTTCAAGTCGTCAACACCCTGAAAACAGGAAGCCTACACGCCTTGGCCCGTGTAGGCTTTGACAGTCATCTTGTCGGCTAATGCGGCGGCAAGCCTAGCTACGGTTCCCAGGACAGTCTTGGTGTACCAGTGCCTCGACCTGAGAGCTAGTGAGAGCGGGTCCCCAGCCTCGACTACTTCTCCACCGACTAGCACCCAGACCTTGTCGGCTAGGAACACCAGGTCGTCGACTACGTGTGTGGTGGCTAATATGGAGGATCCCTCACTGCGGAGCCTGCTGAGTAGGCTGTAGAACTCCGCCCTATAGGCAGGGTCGAGGTTTGAGAACGCCTCGTCGAGGACAAGGCACCTCCTAGACGATGCGAGTGCAGTGGCAAGGGCAACCCTCTGTCTCTGGCCGCCGCTAAGCCTGTCAAGCCTCTCCTCAAAGACCCCGCCGAGCCCGGTCTCCTCAGCTATCTCACGGGCTATCCTGAGGGCCTCGCGCTTGGGGATCCCCCGAGCCTTGAGAGGGTACGAGATGTGGTCTGCGACCGTCTTGAGGGGTAGGAGCGGGGAGCCCTGGAAGACGACGCCTAGACCCCGTCTGTTCGGGGGATCCCCTGTTACATCGCGCCCGCAAGCATAGACCCTGCCCTTCACGGGTCTGACGAGGCCCGCTATGACCCTGACGAGCGTGGTCTTCCCGGCGCCGTTGGGGCCTAGTATGACGTGTATATTACCCGGCGGGACGCTAAGTGAGACCCCTCTAAGTATGGTCTTGCCTCCAAGCTCCACTGTGACCTCTGATACACCAATCACGTTGGCATCTCCCGGGGGAGAGGCCCCGAGTGTATTATTCCTTGGCATGTAATATTTAAGCTGTGAGGCAGAGCTTCAGTCTTGACTCCGCCTCTCTGTAAAGTCTTATCAGCTCCAATCCAGCCCTGGTTAGCCTCGAAGCGCCCCTCCCCCTCTGCCTCTCCACAAGCCTCACACCGAGGATCCTCTCAGCCTCAGTAATCCGGCTCCAAACCTTCTTGTACGTCATGCCCATGCTCTTAGCGGCAAGCAAGAGGCTCCCATGCTCCTTCACAGCCTCCAGTATCTCGATCAACCCCTCACCCCCGACTAGGAATCCCTCCTTAGAGATGAACAACCTAACCTCCACCTTGACGCCTTCAGGAAGGGAGGCCACGCCCTATCCCCATTGTTTAGGAGCGCCGTTTTAGACTTGAATCCTTTAATGTAGCCTTTACTTAGCCGCCTATAGAGTCTAGGAAGGTGAGTGCTTCAATGACTCCGCCGTGGCTGACGGCATCCAGGGCTGGAATATACCTCTCAGCGGCCCTCCTGGCCTCTGCACTCGCCCTCGCATACACGGGCCGTGCAGGCGTGCACGCCTGGCTCGCCCTTACCGGCGCCCTAACGTTATTCCCCGCATCCGTCTGGGTGGCTTACGCTGCCTCTGCTTCGAGGAGGGCCGCAGCCACTAAGTGGTACCTGGCCTCATCCACCGCCGCCGTGGCTCTCATAGCGGCTGGCGGGCTCCTGGGATACTGGACAGTAAACACTGGCCCGGCCGTGGTGGGCGCTGGCCTACTTCTAGCCTCGGCTGCAGGCCTAATCGTGCTCCCGCGGGTTAGGAGGGAGGAGGCCAGGCTCAGCGTGGCGCTGGGATCCCTGGCAGCTCTCTCTGGAGGGGTTTACAGTCTCCTCTACATCCTGGTAACGGGGGGTGAGGCCGGGATCCCTGCGAGACTGGCTCTGGGCCTCATAGCCTCCTTCCCCGTGCCCCTGATTCACGCTGTAACAGTGCACAGTCTCCCCTCGACATTCAAGGACAAGCCGCTCAAGCCCGCAGCCCTAGCAGGTGGCGCTCTGACGCTGGCCATGCCGCTAGCTTTCCTAGCCTCTGAGAGGGCTGGGTCGGCGGTGCTGGCGGTATTCCTGGCGGTTTACATACTATCGGCTAGGCTATACAGGACTCCATCCTATGTGGGGGTGGCCGGGGGCTTCAAGAGCCCAGCGGCCAGGTCCGGCGCCTTGTTCTTCGCCTACTCGCACGTAGTAAGCTTAGCCTACACCCTGGTAGCGGCATCAGCTGCAGCAGCCCATGCCGCCGGGATCCTCGGAGGACTCCAGCTAATTCATGTGTTGGCGGCGGGCTTCGTAGCCCTACACGTCTACATACACGTCCCGATGATGCTTCCAACTATACTATCCCTCCCAGCCGCCAGGCGATTCAAGCTAGCACTAGCCTCCGTGGTACTCGCAGCAGTCTCCGGTCTCGCCTGGAGCGTCAGTAGGCTAGCGGCACTCTTTATTGCCTCAGCAGCCCTCCTACTCAACGCCTTAGCAAGCTTTAGGCCGCCGAGGGCTTTGCGCCAGGAGGCCTAGAGCTATCTAGCCCTCTAGCAGCTTCACCAAGGCTTGGGGCCGCAGCTTGGTAGCCCATAGCACTGGGGGCGTTGTGCTTAGCCTTGCTTCGAAGAGGAGGAGCATTAGAAGGTACAGGAGGGACTCCATTAACATTGGTGACGTGCTTTACGCTATAAAGGCGGCTCTCCAAGCGCCCTCAGGCGCTAACATGCAACCTTGGAGGTTTGTGGTTGTCGTGGATCCCAAGATGAAGGTCAGGCTTAGAGAGGTGTGCGAGGAGTGGGAGAAGAGGTTCCACGAGAGCCCGACGCTGCCAGCCTGGTTCAGGGAATGGCTCAGGCGGAGGGGGATAACTTGGAGGAAAGACTTCCTCACCGACGCTCCGGTACTAGTGGCGGTGGCGGCGTACAAGAAGGCGCCGTACGCGCGTGAGAGCACGTGGCTCGCTATAGGATACCTCCTACTCGCCCTCGAGGAGCGCGGGCTCGCCTCGCTAACCTACACGCCGCCAAACCCTAGGAGGGTAGCGGCGATACTAGGCATACCAGAGGATTACACCTTGGAAACCATAATCCCCGTCGGGCTCCCGGGGGAGGATAAGGCGAAGGAGCCAAGGATGAGCCTACGTGAAGCGGTGTACCTCGACTCATGGGGCAAGCAACTACCAGAGGGGGTTGAGGGCTAGATGGGAGGCCTCAGGGTGGGTGTTGACGTTGGCGGCACCTTCACCGACATAGTGGTCTTCGACCCGGCTACAAACTCCCTCAGGCTAGCCAAGACGCCAACGACTCCAGCTAACCCCGTGGAAGGGATAGTTGAAGGTCTGTCGGCGAGTGTAGACTTGTATAGGGTAGATGTTCTGGTGCATGCCACCACCATTGGAACTAACACGTTCCTCGGCCAGGTAGGCCTCGAGCTGCCTAGAGCCGTGTTGGTGACCAATGAGGGCTTCAGGGATTTATTGGAGATAGGGAGGCAGAACAGGCCGACACTCTACGATCTCTTTTACGAGAAGCCTCCGCCACTGATACCTAGGAGCCGCAGGTACGGCGTGAGAGGCCGCATCGCCGTCGATGGATCGGAGTTGGAGCCCCTGGATGAGGATGCGGTTAGGGAGATAGCGAGAAGGGAGTGCAGTAGGGGCACTAAGGTCTTTGTAGTGTCATTTCTGCATAGTTACAGGAATCCTAGCCACGAGGTGAGGGCGGCAGAGATCATCCGAAAGGAGTGCCCAGACGCATACGTGGTTGTGAGTAGCGAGGTCGACCCTGAGCCAATGGAGTACGAGAGGACTAGCACGGCGGTAGTGAATGGCCTCCTCATGCCGGTTCTGTCCTCTTACCTTTCAAGGCTTGGTCAAGCTCTCGAATCTCGTGGCTTCAGGGGTAAGCTACTTGTAATGCAGAGTAGTGGTGGCATGGCATCGGTTGAGGAGGCTGTCAAGAGGCCGGCAGCCTTCATAGAGAGCGGCCCAGCGGCTGGAGCAGTTGCTGTCGCATACTTCTCACGGCTGATGGGCGTAAGGAAGGCTCTAGGCTTCGACATGGGAGGCACCACAGCCAAGGCGTCCACAATAATAAACGGGCACCCCGACGTGGTTGACGTTTACGAGGTCGGTGGCAGAGTCCACATGGGCAGGCCGCTCAGGGGCACAGGCTACCCGGTTAGGTACCCGCACGTAGACCTGGCCGAGGTGAGCGCGGGGGGCGGGACGATAGCTTGGATAGACCCCGGCGGCGCCCTAAGGCTGGGGCCGAAGAGCGCGGGATCCCAGCCTGGGCCAGCCTGCTACGGTAGGGGAGGCCGGGATCCCACCGTGACGGATGCAAACCTCGTCCTTGGCAGGCTACCCCTCCAGCTCGCCGGGGGGCTAAGGCTCAACAGGAGGCTAGCCGAGGAAGCCATTAAAGAGAAGATCGCCAAACCCCTCGGCTTGAGCGTCTTGGAGGCGGCGTGGGCCATCATTCAGCTCGCTAACAGCATCATGGCCAAGGCACTGAGGCTTGTAACGGTCGAGAAAGGGAGAGACCCCAGGGAGTTCAAGCTGTTTGCCTTCGGCGGAGCGGGCCCCCTCCACGCAGTGGAGCTAGCCAGCGACCTAGGTGTTGAGGGCGTAATCATACCTAGGATGGCGGGAGTCTTCAGCGCGCTAGGACTACTCGTGGCCGACTACAAGCACTACTACAAGGCACCCCTGGGCAGGCCGGTTGACGAAATAGATGAGGGCGAGGTTGAGGAGGTCTTCAAGGCCCTGGAGTCTGAGGCGCACGCCACCCTAGAGTCCGAGGGGATCCCACCCGGCAGGAGG
>JALURD010000221.1 GCA_027057815.1 Acidilobaceae archaeon
GTTGCGATGACTGGGCTTATTCCCCGCCTGGCCCTAGTCATGCTCTCGCCTCACCCCTCTCTTTCTCGTTATTAGTCATTTTACATTTTACTGGGGAATCTGTGGTTTTATGTGTTTCAGGCTTGTAATACGGTTGCCTGCTGGAATTATGGTTTTAGCCGCTGAATTAACCCTTAGTTATGCCATTAACTCTATTGTCCTCAGTGTTACTAGTGATACTATTAATGATATTATTGTGAGTATTGTTGCGTGTAGGAAGCCCGCGGATAGCCTTGTGTCTTGTATTTTCCCGGCTACTAGGCCCATTAGCCATGAGTTGAATATTGCTCCTATGCTTAGGTAGAGTGCCACGTTTGCCATTTCTTGGGGGGTGACCCCTCCGCCTATTCCTCCGAAGGCTCCGAAGCCCGCTGTTTCACCGCCTGGGGCTAGTCCTAGTCCCTTTACTGTGAAGCCTAGGACTAGTAGGCTGGCGGCTGAGACTAGTATCGCGCCTAGGTATGGCATTGCTATGTATGGCCGTAGCCTTTTCCTGAGCTCCTCCTCCAGCTCGACCAGGTTGTACGCATACCTTGCCAGGGCGTCCAGGGTCTCGGGGGATCCCCCGCCTACCATGATTGAGTCACTGAGGAACCTCATGTTGGCTAGGAGTATCCAGCTCCTGACGCCCCTCAGGACTCTGCGAAGGGCGTGTTCCACGTCTAGGCCCATTATTAGGGCGGTGGCCAGTTTCTTAACGATCCTGTCTAGGGGGCCGTAGCTTCTCTCCTGGACTACTGAGATTATGCTTCTCTCCGGGGATAGGCCTGTTTTTCTTATCTCCGCGAGGTCTCTGAGGAATGCTGCTGTAGCTCTAGACAGTCCCTTTAGTTTTCTGTTCTCCTTTACGTGCTCGTAGGCTGGTGGTAGGCTCATGGCTATGAGGGTGGCGGCTAGCGTTGTGTCTAGGCCCATTATTACTCCTTTGTCTACGCGCTCGAAGACGTGGTAGGCGCCTGTCAGGTAGAACATTATTGGGAACGTTGTCAGAGCTAGGGGGATGCCTACAAAGATGAATGCCCTGTAGGGGGTCTTGAATGATATTGGGGATTTGGGTTGGCTGGCGTGGATCATGTAAAGTATTAGGAGGGTGAGTGTTGGGAGGACTGCGAAGCTGAAGAGGGTTAGCCCAGCTATGCCGGCGAATTTGCCTGCTGGGAATATGGCGCTTATGGTGAAGAAGACGTAGAATACTAGGGTCATTATCACTGCGACGGTTATGTACATCTCCGTGAACATGCTCATCCTCTCCGCGATGAGCTTGAGATCCGTCATCCTCCTGTTGAATACGTCTTGCGTCCTGATTTCTAGGTAGTGCAGTACGTCTCCTCCCGTTCTCACCGTTGTCACGTAGCCTAGAATGAAGTCCCTGTATAGGTGGCTGGGGTGGTCGAGGGCGTTGGCTTCGAGTGCCTCCATTGGGTCTTTGCCGAACATGTTGACGTCCCTTATCACCATGCTCGCCTCTCTCCTCATCGCCTTGAAGACTTTGAGCCTGGCGACTCTCTCGAGGACCTGGGATATCGATGCTCCGCCTCTGGCCATCGTGGCTAGGTATGCGGCGAAGAATGGGAGCTCGCTCTCGACCCCGTTCTTCCTCTCGCTAGCCTTGGCCGAGGGGTATGCGAGGAAGTAGGCGAACACTAATACCGGGACTATCATTAGGAAGAGTACCAGGAGAAGCTTGATTATGAGTGGAAGTATGCTGAGGAGTATGATAAGGGAGAAGTAGAGGGCGAGGACGAAGGAGACGAATGTGAAGAGGAGTGTTCTAGCGGCATACATTGTGGGGTAGTGGGGGAGCCCGGCCCTCCTGAGCGCCTGGTCTAGCTCGAAGGCCTTCACGAGCCTCTCGGCCCACTTGCCAAAGTATGTCATAGCAACTATGTCTATGAAGTCGCTGAACGTCAGCTTGATCTCCGGGGGCCTGTAGACCCTCTTCGGCCCCCTGCGCCGCCTCAGCCTAGCAATCACCAAGCCGCCCACACCCCCTAATGCCGGGAAGCCACGCCTGCCCCGAGGGGGTGGCTACCTGAAGGACTCCTCAGCACTGAGCTCCCTAACCGCCTTCTCGTAGACCTCGTTCGGCCTAGCGTAGTACTCGCTAATCTTCCTGTAAACATCGTCCACCCTCGTTACGCCCTTGACAGCCATCCACTTCAACACAAGAGCCCTCCTAGAAGCCTCGTCGAGAACCCACTCGAAGTCCCTGCCCAACTGGTCCGCAATACTCTTCAACACAATGCTATCCTCAAAGTACACGTAATGCCTCCTATCAGCCGGATCCCACCTAGCAATCAACTGATAGTCACCGTACTCCCTAACCTCCCAAATCTCCGTAACCCTCCTAGCAATCCTATACGTACCATCAGGGTTATACAACCTAACCCTCTTAATCGCAGCCGCGAAGTTAATCAGTGGAATATAGCTCTGCGGAATATTCATCGGAGGACTCGTAAGCCTCTTCACAGCAGCATCAATATGCTCAGCGTGAATAGTTGTATTGTGTGTTATCACTAACCCTCCTGATATAGCATAAACGTGGCCCTCCGGCACCTCTAAATCGTAAAGCAATGAATCCTTTTCGATAAATTTAACCTCAACAACTTTATGTAATGTAAATATTCCGTTACTTTTTACTTTACTATAAGT
>JALURD010000222.1 GCA_027057815.1 Acidilobaceae archaeon
TAACGGCTTGACAGCAAGAAATGAATTCTATGCATTTTACCTTACTGATCAAGCGACGTTCAATTATACGTCAACGACGACTGTATCGGCGTGCATAGTTCAGGGCTCAGACTTCTATTGGAATAGCACTGCATCTCCTCCAGAGTACGGTACTGTAGCATATTGGATAGGATGCCAGCAAGGGGGTGGAGCTTTCCTCATAAATCCTGTTCATATCGATTGGGATAGGAGCGGTGTAGGAGTTATGCCAGAAACAGCCGTCCAGCAGGTTGTTTATTCTGCGCTTTATGCATGGAATACTATCAGATTCGGGTAAGAGCAGCGAATCAAGTGGAAGTTTATTTTCATTAAATAATGCTTATTCAATTAGGGTATAACAGATAACAAGCCTGGTTAACTAGTGAGTGTACCGGTCTATCGACAAACGAATATACGCTGGGAGCTTAGTAGTTGATTATTTTATTCTTTTCGTTTGAATGCGTTTTTAAGTTGAGGTAGTGTAGACCATGCATGCTAAGGAAGCTATAGAATGTATAATCCGCCTCAAGCGCTTACTATTAAGAAAATCAAAAGTAAAGTGACGTGGATTAAAGTGGTTAAGGCTATTGGGGGCGGTGTTTCGATTTATATCAAGTCGAGCCTTAAACCTTGATGACCCTCTTTGCGTAGACTCGAGCTGGAAGCTAAGTTACAGAATACATAGAATCCGTAGCTATAGCTGGACTAGTGGACGGTATAATAGCGCTGTTAGCCTCTATAGCTAGGCCTGGTATGGAGTCGAGTATAGTATGGATTGCTCTCATAGCATTTATCTCAGCGCTTGCACAAATAGGATTCAGCTTGTATGGGAGGTCTGTGAAGGAGAAGAAAGTGAGACACGGCTGAGCCGGGTCCCATGCTGAGACTTATAGTCGAGGAGGCGGTCAGGGACGCCGCAAGGGCGGATAAGACTCTATCGGAGAAGTGGATTGCTGCCATAGCAGGCTTACCATACGAGGCCTCTGCATACAGAGGGAGGCTCGGCTACATGGTTGGCTACAAACGGCTAAACAGGGCCGCAGCACCTCGAGCTATCCCTATCGAAAGGTAGTAAGGATTAGTCAGAGGTGCACAAGGCCCGCGCTCAGGCCTCTGTTCTCCCTCGGTCCTCCAGCAGGCCCTATTGCGGGGCCCCGTTGTGTTAAGTGGGCCTTAACACAACCAGAGCCATGGACCCGGTTGTGTTATCGTTGCGTTAAGTCCCAGCCGGTTTAACCTGGGTTAACAGTAGACCCGGAGAGCCTCTAATACAACGCTGGTCCCTGGGAGGGAAGCCACTAAGCACTTGACATGCTGGAGGAGCACTACGTCGACGTAAGCTATCCGGGGATGCGCCCGCAGGCAGCGTGTCACTCTTTGAAGCCTAAGGTCTGCACACGTAGCTCGTACTCCAGTGTAAGGCACTGTGCTGTGAGTGATCCTGGCTACGGGGTAATACCTCTAAGGCGTGTCTACTGCTTCAATGAAGCTTAGAGATAATACTTATCCGCCGGGGTCTCCAGCGCGATTGGCCTGCCAGCTAGCCCGTGGTCTCAGTTAACACTCTCCCCAGCGGTACGGTATCACTAGGAACCCCAATGGTAGAGCGCGATTCAAGGGTTAAGTATCACCCTGGAGAGCAGGAAGCCTCAGCTCTGACCCCCTGATACAGCCCACACGCTCTAGGATTCCATGTGGCGGCTCCTGGATAATACGCGTTGAGTTAATTGAGAGCCTGCTGTATCGCTTTGGGATCCTAGCCGTGCGGGTGTATAGGCGAGCAGGTGGATGCACGGATCAGTGTACTAGTCGATGGAGCGTACCGTGCACCGGTTGCATGGACGTTCTCGCGGTTCATATGTGGAAGTGGGATCGTTTGAACTCGCGGATCTACAATACTTAGTGTTGAATCTCAATTTAATCATTTAATGAGTGGACGGGTGTCTTCTTCGCGTCATCTATTATATCGTCTAGGGTGTATAGCTCGCCCTCAGTGGGGGCCCGCCAGGCTTCTCTAACATAGAGTACCGGAATGACTTTGTAGCCTTGTTTAGTCCACTTCCCGGCCTCGAGTGCTTTGAGCGTTTTCCTGGCTACACTCTCGACTTCCTTGGGGTCCAGTTTAGCCCACTTGCATTCCAAGCCGTACACTCTCTCTTCGGTAACTACGACTAGGTCGACTTCTACACCTTTATGTATGAACCGTCCAGCGTCAACTATTACTTCACCCCTAGCCTGCAGGGATGAGAGGAAGTGCTTTGCAGCCTCCTCCTCCCATGCAATTGCTACAGTTCCTTCCACCTTCTCCCTGACGTACCTTAAAAGGGAGTCATAGAGCCCCTGCTCTACAAGGTGGAGCCTAGGAGCTATATGGCGGTACCAGAACCGGGCAAAGTTGTCTTCAACAACGTAGAGGCTTCTACCGGAAGGTAGAATCTTAACACGCCCCACAAGGTCTAGGGCTTCAAGGACCTTAAGGTACTTCGGGATAGAAGTTATCCTTAGCCCTGTGTATGACGCTATCTCGGAGAGCCTAGTAGCTCCCGACGCTATAGCCTCCAGTATGGCGGCGTACCTGCTCGGCTCTCTAACCTCATACTCGAGCACCCTCAACGGCTCCTCGAGGAGGGGCGCTCCTGGGGAGAGCACGAGCTCGCGGA
>JALURD010000223.1 GCA_027057815.1 Acidilobaceae archaeon
GTTGGCTATCGCCTTAAGCGCTCTCACCGTTACCACTGCTGCCAGGGCGAAGCCGAATATCGCTAGTATCACTAGCCCAGTGAGGGCTAGCACGTAGCCCGCGTCAAAGTGTATCTTCGGCACACTAGAAAGTAAGTCGTTAACCGCCCTGGCAACGTCCGACACTGCCATCTAGCACCACCCCCCATCCACCCACGTCAACGTTTATCCCCCCAGGGGGAGGTAACCGGTCAGGGGTGGTGCAACCCCAGACATACCCGTGTACGACTAGGGTAAAACCACGGGATTACCCCCAGCGGCGGATGACGACGGTTAAAAGCGGCGACCCAGCGTGGGATGAGCGAGGCCAGGACAGCTGACGCCATTAACGGGGAGATTCAGGAAAATAGATGATTATGTCAACGGGCTCAATCAGTCCTTGTGAGCGTCACATTCAATTAAGGAAGACCAAGTAACCCATTACTATGGTGGATTTACCAAACCAAGCAGTCAAAACTTAAAGATTAATCGAGTAATTAGCGGGTAGGATAGACGCTCTTTCCACACACCAGTAACTCCGCAGTGACACCACTAGTACTTATAGGATTCATCTTTGCGATATGGGGGCACGGGCTGTGAGGATCCCTGGGACTACCCTGGGCAGCCCTCCACCCCCCGGGAGGGCTATGCCCTAACACGAGCGTGCCGAGCCCGACCAGCATGTAGCAACCACGGCTTGAAACCCGTTGACTCCAAGGGATTTCCCTGTGTCAGCCCTCACCTAGATAGCCCGGTGGGCGAGGGTTGAGGCCCCTCTATCCGAGCGAGCTTGCAGGCAGGCTTGAGGAGTGGCTTCAGGGAGGCATTCCCGGCGGCTGGGTGGTTAGAGGGGTCCCTGGCCGCTTTGTTGCCGGGTACTCGGAGGATCTAACGCTTAACGGACTTGCCGGGTTCCACGCTGGCGTGTGGGATGGCCGCCCAGCTGTTTCAGTTTGGCTCAGGCCTTCGAGCGTGAGAGGCTTAGAGTCTATGCCGAGCCCTGACATTGTCAGCCAGTGGACGGGCCTAGTCGAGGGTCTATGGAGGTTGGAGAGGGATTGGTCCTCAATTAATGGCGTAGATTCGCTGGAGTCCTTCGAGTCGGGCGATGAATTCACCCTAGTGGCCTCCCTCAGGGATCCCAGGACAGCTGGCCTGCTCCTCGCGGCTGCTCGGGAGAGGCTTGCCTGCCTTAGGCCTCCACATGACATCGAGGAGATAGTTTACGGCAACACGAAGGTCTCCAGAGAAGAGGCTATCACCGTGCTCTTCCAGGCCGCCAATTCTTTAGCTTTCGACGTGCTCTTCCTCATCGAGGAGCTGGAGTCAGGCCATCAGGTAGCGCGGGGCTTGGACAATGTAGGCTTCGTTCCACTAGACGATTTCCACGATATAGTTGGGGACGTACACGAAGTCTCGAGGTCAACAGTTTACAGGGTACTCGACGCGCTCGTGAAGGAGGGATACCTCGTCCACGAGAAGGGTAAAGGCTACATGCTCAACCTAAGGAGCGGAGCGGGTTACGTGCTGCTCCACGAGGTAGTCGGTGAGATAGGCGAGGAGTCTGTACTCTGCGCGCTGAAGCCATTCCTCTTCGGGTATACTCACAGAGAGTGGCTGCTAGGCACGGGCCCGTGTTCTAGCCTGAATAAAATCATGAGGGGGATCCCGGCTCCCAAGTGGTCTCAAGTAGTCAGGCCCTGCTAGCTACCCTAAGTCCCTGCTTAAACCGGTCCCGCCTTAACGCCGTATTTTTCCCTCCAATCCTCTAGCGCCTCTAGGACGTCCTCCCCGGCATCGGGGCTGAGCCTGTACCAGCCCTCGGTTGAGAGGAGTTCTTGGCTAGCCTCGTTTACGCGGTATATGCAGTCAACGGGGCAAACTTCTATGCAGGAGAAGTCGTCCCTGCACAGGTCCCATACCAATCTTGCTTTGACGTTATCATCGAACTCAAGCGCGTTATGGGGACAGGCCTCGATGCATGCACCACACCCTATACAGGTCTCCTGGTCGATAGCGACCCTCACAAAGGCCCTCAGGTCAGTCAAGCTAGACCACTCTCCACTATTAGCCTAGGACTAACTGCACGCCCGCTTGGATAAGCTTGAGTATAAAGCGTGGGATCGCGTGGGAGTGGTAATTTTTCAAACCCCTAAGCAACCGCGTAGTTAGCGCTGGGTAGCGGCTTGGCGGCCATGGACAGGGTTGTGGTCAAGGTCAGCGGGAGCCTCATGGACTCTGTTGAAGGCTACGTGCCCAAGCTCGCCTCCGTCCTCAGGGATTTGAGGACTGCTGGCGTCGAGCTAGCCGTGGTCGTCGGCGGGGGCGCGACGGCCCGACGCCGCATAACGGAGCTTAGAAGCATGGGAGTGCCAGAGTCCCTCCTGGACGTAGTGGGGATATGGTCTGCCAGGCTCAACGCCCTCACCCTCGCCGCAGCCCTCTGGCCCCTCTCGCCCACCAGGATCCCAGAGAGCCTAGAAGACGCCCTGGACAACCTCGCCAGAGGCCTTATACCGGTCCTAGGCGGGTTCCAGCCAGGCCAGAGCACCAACGCCGTAGCCGTGGCGGTCGCGGAAGCATTGAAGGCTCCGCTGGTCAATCTACTCCGCGGGGTACCGGGCGTCCTCGTTGAGGGGAAGCTTGCCGAGAGGCTCT
>JALURD010000224.1 GCA_027057815.1 Acidilobaceae archaeon
TGATCCTCCCCGCCAGGTCCACGCGGGTAGCGACTTTGAGTAGCTCCGCGAAGAAGAGGCCCAGAAAGGCTAGGGACGAGATTAGGAGGAGTACGCTTCCAATGTTGGCTGCGGCGAAGCTATGGAGGGGGCTGAGGCCGCTCCGCGTAACGAAAGGTGCTAGGAGAGTTGTACTGGCTGTTAGTGCTAGGAAGGGCCTCCTTAGTGGGGCTAGGGGGCCGACCATGTGCAGTGCGGTCGTTGCGGCGAGCCACACGGTTAACTCGGCGACCTCCACGGGATCCCAGGCCCAGTAGCCGCCCCACCCGAAGGTCTCGTAGCTCCAGATACCGCCCAATGCTATACCTAGAGAGAGGAAGACCCAGCCTAGGAGGAAGACTGCCATGCCCTTCCACTTCCTCTTGGAGAAGAGTAGTATGAGGGATCCCGCCAGCAGGAGTGAGTAGCCGCCAAACGTGGTGAGCGGGTGGGGTATGAGCCAGTAGTTCTTGAGTAGTGGGTTGATCCCGAAGCCTCCCACGTCGCCGCTCATAGTCTCGAAGGCTCCGTTAAGGCCTGCTGAGGCTAGGATGATGAGGGTCAGGGCCGTGGCCGCGGCTACGTAGCGCCTCGCCGCGGGTCTGTCAAGTCTTCCGAGAGCGTAGAGGCCTGCCAGGGAGAGTATTGTTGCGTAGAGGTAGAGGCTGCTCCCACTACCAGCCCAAGAGGCTCCAACCCTAAGGGCGAGGTTAAGGTCTTCATTGGCGTTCTTGGCAACCTCTGCCAGGCTATAGTCGAGCCTAAGGAATGCCGCCAGGTATAGGAGCCACCCAGCCGCTACCAGGGCAAAGCCGGCCCTCGCCAGCCTTGTGTACTCCTTCTTGCCCAGGATGGAGTAGACTAGCGCGGCTGCTAAGACTACGGCCCCCATGAGGGGGAGGATTGTAGCGTAATGCAAACCGACAAGCACTAACCCAACACCCCCTCTAGACCAATCCGATCGAATAGACTAGGAGGAACGCGCCCGACAATGTTAGGGCCAGGCTCGCGTACCTCCTAAACGACTCCCCTGAGATCCTCGACACCAGGCCCTCTAGCTTACCGGCCGCTGAGGCCCAGACGGCCAGCCCCACCGGGGCAGAGATGCCTAAAGCGAAGCCAACGAGTGCCGGTAGCCCCGTCTCTAACCCGCCACCGGCTACAAGGAGCAGCGCGCCCGCTACTAGGGGGAAGCTGCACTGAACAGCGAGCACGCCGTAGAGGAGCGTGAATGAGGTTAGGCTCCTCCCAGTCTTAATGTTCACATTGATAAAAGTCGGTACGCCCATTAGCTCGAGGAGACCGGCAGATACGAGGACGAGCGCTGCTGTGGGGAGTAGAAGCTCGCTTGCCTCGGAGACGGCCTCACCGACCATCATGAAGAGGGCGCCTACTCCTAAGGCTCCCACTGCGGCGGAGGCGAAAGCCTTCAAGGCGTCGCCTCCTCTTAGTCCTCTTCTTGGGTTCGATGCGAGGGAGGCGGTGTATGAGACTAGTAGCGGGAAGACGCAGGGTGATAGCGCTGCTATAAGTCCAGCTAGGAGGGCGGCGAGGGGGCTGGCTATGAGGAAGGTGTTAGATCCAAGATTGAGGGGCGTGGAGGCACCGCCTTCGCTGGCGGGGGTGTTGGTGGTTGCCTGCCCAGATAGCACTAATGCCATCTCGTCGAGTGCCATCGCAGCCCTGTAGGCTTCGCTGCCGGTTATTCCCGGCGTCATATTCCTAATTATAGCTGCTAAGTGCCAGCGCCCTCCATACATCTCGGAGAGAGTGATACCCGAAGCGGCGGCAGAGGCGACCGCCCTGGCTAGGGTGTCATTAGAGCCAGACTGAATCCAGGCCTGAAGGCTCGGGGCGTCAAGGCTGGCGGGGACTGTGTGGCAGCTAGAGCACTTCTCCTGGATAAGCTTAAGGTCCTGCTTTCCCACGGGGCGGGTAGCCTCTAGAATCCAGTCGAGCATTGCCTGGGTTATGTTGTCTCCCTCGAAGGCCCCCACATGTCTCGCTACAGGTTCGCCGTTGACAAAGACCATGAATGTGGGCGTCTCGGTTACAGCGTACCTGTTGAATACGTCCACGGTGGACCTTGTTAGCTTGAGGATGATGACTCTGACGTCATTGGGCGGTGACTCGCATAGTCTCAACCAGCTGGGCTCCATAGCCTTACAGACCGGGCACGTGTCACTCGAGAACATCACAGCTAATGTGCCGCCCGAGCCTAGTAATCTGTCGAACGTGTAAGGGTTGCTTACTATGCAGGGAGACTCTGTCGAGTAGAGTGCCTTCACGCTGCTAGAGGCGTAGAAGAATACGATGCCAGCGATTATGACTGCCAAGAGGAGAACTACTCCTGACTCCATACGCCCCTGGCGGGGAAGGTCCATCCTAAGGCCATGGCTCATGCCAGTGAATCACCTACCCCAGGCGTGCTTTTATGTACCGGGCTACATATACTTAAGCCACGTAAACTTAGTCTAAATCTTGTGAAGTGGCCTGTAGCTCTATTCAAAGATGAACAATTAACATATAACGTCCGGCGCGGGCGGAATACATCAACAGCCATTTCAGGCTAGGTAGGGCGCCAGTAGATGACTCCAGCCTCCTCGAGTCTCTCCACTGCACCCTGTACCTCTAGAAGCCTTAGGTGGGCTAGGGTCTCGCCCATCGCGAAGAACCTCTCCGGCGGCGGGTACTCCTCCCAAGATGTGTATTTCACCCTCCATCTGACCTTCTTGGCGACCTCGTAAGCAGCGACCTTTCCCTTAACCTTGACTACTTCAAGTACCTCCCTTAGCCTTTCCTTGTGATGCTCTATAAGCTCTCTTGCCCTTGCTGAAGGGGCTTGTATGGGATCCCTATGCCCCGGATAAGCAGTTAAGGCGTTTAATGCCTCGATCCTCTTGAGCGTGTCGAGATAGTCTGCGAGTGGGTTCGTGTCCTCATGGTGCAGAGTTATGTGTGGTGTTATGCCTGGAAGGATTGAATCGCCAGCGATGAGGACTCTCCCATCATAATAGACCAGATGGCCCGGTGTATGACCCGGAGCGTTTATGGCACTAAACTCGGTCCCTGGTAAGCGGTCGCCGGGCCTGATTGGTTCAGCCACTTCGGCTAGGACCTCATAAGCGTCCGCGGCACGGAGGGCTGGATGGTACTTCACTATTAGCTCAGCCTCACTCTTGGGCATGCCGTGGCTTGTGAAGAGCCTCAGTGTGTCCTTTATGAAGCCTTCAACTCCCCCTGGGTATCCAAGGACGTGCTCGAGGTCCCCTTTGGGCATGTAGACGGGTATTCCTAGGGCTTTATGTAGGACCGCTGCGGCTGTCAGATGGTCCACATGGAAGTGGGTGGCTGCCGCGTAGGCTATCTTGGAGGGCTTTACTCCCCTATCCCTCAAGGACTTGAAGAGTGCTAGCAGACTCGGTGCGTAGTGCATCCCGGGATCCACGAGTACAGGGCCCTCGCTGGTCCTCAGCAGGTATACGTTGACGTAGCCCAGAGACTTTATGGGGAGGGGCACGGGGATCCTTTCGGGGGAGCTAGGGCCGCCCTCCTCCAAGCCAGCGCTGCACCCGTGGCTGGGGCCTGGTGGCTGCAAAGGTTAATGTATCGATGCTCAATACTTCTACAGTCACGCCGCTTGGGATCTGTGGTGGTGGGTTAGGCTCTTGAGCTGCGAGCCCCCTATAGTTGTCAATGATACTGGGGCTTTGATGGCAGGCCTCCCCCTCCGGCTGCCGGCACGACACGTCGCTCCATCAACTGTGGTAGAGGAGGTTAGAGACAGAGAGTCGAGGGAGCTACTGGAGCGGATGATAGAGTATGGCAGGCTCGAGGTGGAGGATCCCTCTCCTCAAGCACTCAGGAAGGCTAGAGTGATGGCGCGGAGGGCTGGGGTCCTGGAAAGGCTTAGCGACGCTGATATAGCTGTGTTAGCGCTTGCATTGGAGTACATGGATAAATGCGGAGAGTCAGCGGCCGCGACCGACGATTATGCATTGCAACTGGCCCTAGCTAGGGCTGGCGTGAGGATAATTAGAATCCGATACCGGGGTATACGGGAATTTAGGGAGAACTGGAGTTAAACTAAAAACTAAGTTCATATAGTTAGCTTTAACTGGAGGTAGTGGCAGGATTGAAGCCCAGGCCTATAGACCCCGAAGATGTTGTCCTCCTTGCTCGGCCAGGCCAGATAGACGTGTCTGGCAAAGGCGATATAGCGGGCACGCTAGTAAGGACTGACATGGACAGGAATAAGTACATTAACGAGATCCGGGTCTACACGCATGACGGTGAAGTCTACTTCTTTGAGGCGGAGGCGGCTGGGAAGCCTCGATGGTCCCCTGACGGCCGTCTCATAGCTTTCAAGGCGAGGATAGGAGCATCAGAGAAGGAGGAAGGGGTTGGAGTCTACGTTGCAGGCAGAGGTGGAGGCCCCCGGAGGGTTGCATGGTTTAAGTACGGGGTCACCGAGCTAGCATGGGTTGCGGAAGATAAGCTTTCCGTATTGACTAGTAAACCCGTTGATGGTGAGTGGGACCCCGACGGCGACTATGCTATAACTGATGCGCTGCCCGTATGGGAGGAAGGCTCGGGTATAACGGCTGGCCTAGGATCGGCGGTGTACTTTCTGGACCTGGACTCGGGCAGACTGGTCGAGGCAGCCTTTGAGAAGAACAAGATAGTGGCGTACACGGCCTGCAAGGGGAGGGTGTACTATGCTGTTGTAGAGGACTGGAAAGACCCACTCATTCACATCATTAAAGAGGCTACTCCCGGAAGGGAGCCCAGAAGCATCCTCAAAGGCTACAGTGTCAGCCAGCTAGAGTGTGTTAACGGGGAGCTATACGCGCTTATGCACAGAAAGCCGATAGGGCTCGCTAGTCACCACCGGCTCTACAAGATAGACGTCGAAACGGGAGAGGCAGAGTGCCTGACTTGTGGAGTAGAGTGGAACGCGTGGAGGATAGCTGGTGACTACCAGGGATCCACCACGGTAGTGTATCCTAGGCGCGGTGCTTCGATACTGGCAGTTGTCGAGGGGAAGGATAAGCTCAGGAACTTAACCCCCAGCGACGGCTTCGTGCATGTAGCCGCATCTCACGGCGACACTGCAGCATACTGGTACTCAACCCCTACGAAGCCGCCGGAGCTTTACGCGTTAAGGTCGGGTAGGGAGGAGCAGTTGACCAGGGTGAACAGGTGGTTTATAGAGAAATACGAGGGATCCCTCTACGAGCCTAGGCGCTTCACGGTGAAGGCGGCTGGAGACGAGATTGATGCGTGGGCGATAGACCCGAGCCCCGGTGAGTCTAAGCCAGTCATATTATTCATACATGGGGGCCCGAAGTCTCTCTACGGCTACTACTTCCATGCAGAGATGCAGTTATTCGCGAGTAGGGGATTCCTAGTAGTCTACTCTAACCCGAGGGGTAGTGATGGCTACAGCGAGGAGTTCGCAGACATCAGAGGCAAGTATGGCGAGGTAGACTACGAGCAGATAATGGCTGCCCTCCACGAGGCCATAGAGAAGTTCAAGGGCGACAGGTCAAAGATGGCAGTTACAGGGATAAGCTACGGCGGTTACATGACGAACCTAATAGTCACCAAGACGGACGAGTTCAAGGCTGCAGTACCAGAGAATGGCGTAGCTGACTGGGTAGCCGACTACTGGGCAAGCGACATAGGATATTGGTTCGACCCAGACCAGATAGGAGGCACGCCCCTAGACAACATAGAGGAATACGTCAAGAGGAGCCCTGCATTTCACGCCAAGAACGTTAAGACGCCACTCCTCATAATACACAGCACGGAGGACTACAGGTGCTTCATAGACCAAGCCCTAGCCATGCATGTAGCAGTCAAGGTGTCCGGAGGCGAATCGAGGCTAGTAGTATTCAAATCCGGAGGCCACGGCTTCAGCGCGGCAGGCAAGCCGAAAGCTAGGCTCAAGAGGCTGAAAATAAAGCTCGACTGGATATCTAAGAAGCTGAAGATAGATGACAAGGGTACAGAAACAAAGTAACCGGTACTGAATGCTTTGTCGAGGAGAGCCGAAAATACGTATGAAACACTGAGGACTTTTCACGGACAGGAAGCTCTCTAATATAACTTTAATACCGACTCTACTGAAAAACTGCATGGGACCCGCCATTGAAGCGGCCCCTGACAGCTATCTTAGTGGGTCTTGTAGTCATAGCTGGAGTTTCCCTATTCCTATTATATGCGTCATATAAAACTGCAGGTGAATATAGCGCTAAGGTGACTCTAGAGCCATTAAACGGTGATTACATGGTAACAGGTCTACTCGTTAAGGCTAAGCCCTATAGGTTGGAGGGCTACTACTTTATATCACTGAAATTCAACATTGAAGTGACCACTAATATCACTGATAAAGCCCTGTTCAGCTCTATGAGGGACAAGATTGCTAGAAAGTACGTGGAAGTTTTGTGCCCCAACCTGTATACATACTATGTTGACATACCTTTTAGGACGAAGAGTGTTAGCGCTCCTCCCCTAAAGGTAGAGGCTACTTATAAGCTACCCGTTAGGATTGACGTCAAAGGCTTCAAGATACACTTAGAACCCGGCAAGGAGGCCGTGGCAGAGATCAAGATCAAGCCTTCATGCATTATACTTCATGAAATGGTGAGACCTACTGTCGAGCTTGTTCCACTGGGTGGAGGCATTGTTGTGGGCATTGAGGAAGTTGAGGTAGTATTCGGTGAAGGCTAGCCTTCCTCCTCAACGACCCAGTGGCCTAGCTCCTCGTCGTAATAGGCTATTCCGGCCTTTGCAAGTTTTTCAAGGAGCCTTGCAGCCCTAGCGCCTTTATCGCCGCCGAATTCGGTCCTCACAAGCACTGCAGCCTCTGCCAAGTCTCTTACACCTATCTCTTCAACGCGTGCCTTAAATTCCTCCCAGAACTCGGGGTCAACTGCTACCTTTTCGCCCCTCAAATTAATGACTTTGGCTCCACTCGACTTCAGCTTCGCGAAGAATCTCTCGGGATCCCTCAACCACTGAAGGTCTGCCTCGAATACGACGCCCTCCTCGTGGAGTCGCTCCATGCCGCTGGGTCTGCTAGGAGCTCTCCTCATCTGCTGTTTGGCTGGCCTGGGAGTGGGAGGTGGAGTAGGCTGCTCAGCCTCTACCTCAGGCTTCATGGACTCGACGGCCTCAAGCAACTCAGCCACTTTGCGGTTTACCTCGTCAACCTTAGCGGTAAACGGGTTAATAAGGTCGGCCACGAGCCTTTCAAGCCTCTTGGCGATGACGTCTGCTATAACCTTAGCGTTCGCTTGTGGATGTCCAGCCTCCCCGCTCGAGGCTTCAAGCGCCCGCAGCACTAGCTCCCTGACATAGTCACCCACAGTTGCATAACCAGACCTCCGTGCTTCAATCGACAATCTGGAATACTCCTCCTCCGTGAACCAGACCAGAACCGGGATCCCCTTCCGCCTAACCACTCTACCCCCCATGTAAGGGGTTGCCAGCGGAGGGCTTTATCCCGGCCAACCTTCTAAGGACTACCCTCTCTTAGCGATTATCCACAATGCCAAGCTAATTATGGAGGCCTGTCCAAAGACCTAAATTGATTTTTAGTGTAAGGAATAACAGTTAAATGATTATGGGCTAAGTCCTAATAGCATAATTACAATTACGATGTGCAGCATTACGTAAAACAGTGCCACGGCGCTTTTAAGGCACATTAATCTTCATACAAACTTTTAATCTAGCAATGCGAAGCCAGGCTTCTATTACCCAAATTTTACCTCAACAGCTTTCATGCCAGGGTAAATAGTTGAAGTAGTGTTTTGAAAGACTCACTTAAATATACATGGAGACATTGAATTTAGCCTTCACCATCCTGACGCGGATAATTGTGCTATATAACTTAAACTAGCCATGTGAATCATGTGTAGTGAGAAGCATAATTTGGGTGGATATTCTTGGCTACCCGCAGGAGCGAGGTTAACCGTGAGCTCTTAGTCAAGCTTGTAAGTGACATTAGAGAAGCGTCCTATATGGTCAAAACGCTTATTTCAAAGTCGTTTAGCGATCTAGGACTTTATGAGAGACTGGCATTGAGGTACCTTTTAATAGAACTAGTCGAAGCCAGCGCAGCAATCTGCGTTCATCTATTGAGAAGTCTCCGCGGCATTGAAGCTGAAGGTTATCCCCAATGTTTTCTAAAAATGGGCGAGCTAGACTTAATCCCAATGAATCTTGCGGAAAAGCTGGCGAGAGCCGCTAGACTCCGCAACCTACTAGTACATAGATACTGGGTAATAGACGATAGAAAACTTTATGAGAGCATAAAGAAGGGTCTATTAGATTTTGAAGAGTATGCTCGTATTGTAGAGGAGGCTATGGAAGGGTGAAGCTGGAACAGAAGCTTTACAAGTTATCGAAGGGAGATAAGCAAAGATTAATAGAAAAGCTCCGCAACAT
>JALURD010000225.1 GCA_027057815.1 Acidilobaceae archaeon
GTAAGAGGATGAGCTTCGCATCAGCCATGGCCGCTAGGCTACTGGGCAGGCTAGCTGGGCTGATAACTCCTGGAAGCGTTGCGTCGACCCCCGTGAGGGCAGCAGTTATCGGAGCCTACTCGGGGCTCCATATAGGAAGCGCGCTGGGGGCGGCTGTCTTGGAGACACTCGCCGACTCCCTGGTGGCATCGGTGATAGCCCTTGCATCCGCCCTACCACTCTTACCCAAAGGCATCCCAGTTGTGCTCTTATCGCTCTTCGCCGCATCGCTGTGGCTAGCCGGCACCGCTGCGGCTGCGAGTGCAAGCCTCGCAGACAAGGCCTACCGCAGGTTGGGCTTGCCTGCGAGGCTGAAATGCAAGATAGAAATGCAGCGTAGACTCCTCATTGAGGTACTGGCCCAGGTGAAGCATACACGCTTCACTATAATACTATCGCTCCTTACGATAGCCGCATACCTGGCTGAAGCCGCCAGCGTTCTCGAAGCCTGGGGATCCCCCTTGACGGGCGCGGCACTCCTCTTGCTCCCAGCAGCTCTCGGGGGAGTATCCGCTGCATACGTTGCAAGCGCGTTCCCAACGCCAGGAGGCAGCGGTGTTGTAGAGCTTGCTCTCAGCGTCTACTTAGAACCCCGCTCGCTGATATCGTGGAGGCTGGCGCAGCTGGCCGTGGGGATACTCCCGGCCGCCTTAATATTAGTGGTTATACCTAACCTGCGTGACTACTTCACTGCCGAGGCGTCGCTGGGAGGTGAAGAGTGTAGTGGCCAGGAGAGCAAGAATATACGACATGCACGTGCACCTATACGAGTTCAGTGACCATGAGATCAAGGATATCATTGAGAATGATCCCGACATCGTGCTAGTCGCCGTGTCGGACGACCTTGATAGCCTTGGAAGAACTCTTAGCCTCCATGAGGAGTACCCCGAGAGAATAGTACCCTGCGCAGGCTTCCACCCTTGGAATATAGGCGAAGTCCCACTATCCCAGGTCGACGAAATACTGAGGATAGCATACAGATCCGATATTACTTGCATAGGAGAAGTGGGGCTCGACAGGAAGTTCGTGCCACAAACGTGGGAGACTCAGGTCGAAGTATTCAGAAAATTCGTTAAGCATGCCGTTGAAGTAGACGGATTCCTCAACATTCACTCGCCAGATGCCTGGCAAGACGCGCTCTCAATGCTCCTAGACGCTGGTGCCAAAAAGGCGATGTTCCACTGGTACACGGGTCCACAGAACCTTCTACCCGCGATTGGGGAAGCTGGGTTCAAGGTATCACTTAACCCGGCGCTGAAGATTCAGAGAAAGCACCTAGCTATAGCTAGAATAGCCCCACTAGACTATATCGTTTTGGAGAGCGATGGACCCTACAATTACAGAGGCCTCAAGCTGACACCCCTTCTCATCAAAGAGGCTATCAGCCTGGTAGCTAAGGAGAAGGGTGTAAGCGCGTCTGACGTGATCGAAGCCGCTAAGGCAAACTCTGAGCGGCTCATCTCAACGCTATTCTAGCGTTAAACTAATACCTCGCCATCCACTATAATGCAAGGCCCGCTTTGTGATATCCAAGACTCCTCAATCCTCAAGATGTAATTGAACTCGGCAAGTTTAACCCTTGAAGCCTTGAGGCACACCCTTCCCTTCCTATGGAGTGGGGAATCGAATGCCAGCGTCTCCGCTTCACCACCCTCAAAGGCAGGGTGGAAGCCGTACTTCCTAGCGATCATGATTATCTCGTGTGCTTTGCTTTCGTCAATCGGTACTCCTAGGTAATTAACTGGTAGTCCCATGGTTGATATTGACGTTATGATGAATTTTATTCCCTCCCTTACTATTGAGAGCAGGTACTCCTCAGGGTCCATACCCCATTGGGGAGCGTAGACTTCTACCCCGAGAGTCTTCGCTATCCTCTCTATCCTAGCCCTTTGATACTTGCTTGCTATAGCGCCAACGGTGAGAATGTCGAAGTCGTATTCTCTTTTTGCTTGTTTTAAGCCTTCCAGGAATTCATCCACTTCCTTCTCTTTAACGCCGCTCACCTTTATCTTAACATGTCGGTCCTCGAATCCTAGGGCTTCAGCGACTAGCTGAGCCATGTGGATGTTTGCCGTCTGGAACATCCAACTATCACTTCTCTCGGGCACAGCCGTCGCGACGCACACTATTTCGTAGCCTTCCTTGACTGCTCTCACGAGGGCGTATGTGCTGTCCTTGCCCCCTGTTATAAGGGCGCATGCTCTCCGTGCCAAGGCTTGGGATCCCTCCAGGGTTAGGGGTATATTCTGTCCCTGAACCTGGGGAAGGGAAGCGAGTCTCTGATGTGGTCAAGTCCCGCTATCCACATGACAAGTCTGTCCACTCCCAGGCCGAAGCCTGCATGCTGCACACTGCCGTATTTCCTAAGGTCGAGGTACCACTGGTAATCCGCTGGGTTGAGGCCCTCCTCGACTATCCTTGCATAGAGGCGCTCGTAGTCGTCTTCCCTCTCGCCTCCACCGATTATTTCTCCATAGCCCTCGGGTGCTAGTAGGTCAAAGCCTAAGACGACCTCCGGCCGGTTTCTGTCTATTTTCATGTAAAAGCTCTTGATGTGCTTGGGGAAGTGTGTGATGAAGAATGGCCTGTCGAACTCCTCAGTCAGCACTCTTTCCTCATCAGCTCC
>JALURD010000226.1 GCA_027057815.1 Acidilobaceae archaeon
TGTCAGCCTCTGGGGATCCCCTGTAGCCTATGAGCGTCGTCCAGACCATGAGGGCGGCGCTGTACTCCCCCTCTACCAGCTCGTCGACCCTCCAGGCATCCCCCACCACTCCCTCAACCCGGCCCCCTACGCCCATGCTGCGAGCGTACTCCAACGCCTCATCCACATACTCCGGTGATATGTCGAGGCAGGCCACTCTGTATCCTTCCTTGGCTAAGGGGACGGCTACCCTGCCACTGCCGCACCCCAACTCTATCACGCGGGAGCCCCTGGGGATCCCGTGCTTCTCAAGAAGCTGCGCGATGAGGCGTGCCTCCTCGACGCCGCGCTCCCTGTGGGCCCGGAGTACTTGCCCGAAGAGCCAGCCCTTGTCTATGAAGAATTCCGTTATCCAGCCGCCTATTGGTTCCATGAGTACCAGCCCAGGCATCTATCCGTCAACTACTAACTCGAGCCCGAACATGATATATAGCAGTATAGCTAGCCTCCCGCTCTGGAGCGCCGCTTAAAGGGCCCCCTATAGCGTGGCCTGGGATTCGGTGCGTGAGGCTGAGGCTCTCTTGATGTAGTTGAGTGTCAGTAGGATTACGGCGGTGTCTATGATTATTATTCCGTATGTCTCGGATACTGCTGCGCTGGGCCAGCCTACTAGTATCTCGAGTAGAATGTACACGGGGAAGGCGGCGGCCGATACTACGGCGGCTAGCCTGGTTAGGGGATCCCTGGTGGCCTTGTAGGCTCCGAGGGATAGTGCTATGAGGGCCATGTCCATTTGTATGAAGAACCACGTGGACACGAATACGTGAGGCCTCGTACCTGCTGGGAACACTCCTATCAGTGCCAGGAAGAGGCCTGCGGTGAAGAGGAGGCCGGATCCGAACGCCTCGAGCCTGTGACCGGCCAACCTGTAGGGGCACGCTGTGAACAGGACTATGAGGGATCCCACCGCTATGAGGCCGTAATTGTAGAGCCAGGGATAACGTGCACCCTGGCCTCCGAAGTCGCTGAAGGCGTGCTCTGTGAATATGAACCAGTCCCTATTCAAAGCCCATGAGGCCCCGATGACGAGCCAGGCCACTGCTGCGGCGATGACTCCTAGGAGGCATGGGAGTCTCCTCAATAGCTGGCACCGTGTACCAGATCAGCTGGTGGACGGCGGAAAAGAGGGCATATGCCCGCATTCTTCACCTGGATTGCTTCGCGTTCTTCTCCCCACCGTGGTGGAGACGCAGCTCCTCTGAGACTTGCTCCCTGATTCTCCTCCTAGTGGCGGCATCTTCGAGTGGTAGCTTGTCCAGTAGGTCCTCCGGGTCGAAGCGTATCGCTCCGCGGCGGGACGCCTTGAGTATGGCCTTGTATGCCACGTAAGAGGCTAGGGGGCTCGGGCCCGCTACGACCTCAGCCAAGGCCCTAGCCATTGAGTATAGGGCCTCGAGGGTCTCGTCGTCCCTAACGACTACGCTCTCCCCCTCCCCAGCCTTAGCCGCCCTGGCCAGGAGGCGGAACTGGCTTGGCGATAAGGTAACCAGGGCGACACCCGTGTCGGGATCCCTGACGGCCCTCGGGGGCTCCTGGGACTCTGCCTCCTCGCTGTCCACGTACATGTACCTCTCCGGGGGGTAGGCGGTCACGGGGATCCCATCGTCTACAACGGAGACTACTAGGTCCTCATTTCCCCCCATGGCTTTGTAGAGTGTATCCGCCAGGGCCCAGACAAGTAGCTCGCCCTCAGGGTCGTCTACTATGCCCTCCAGCTCCCCAGCGGCGATGTAGAAGTCCTCCTCCCCCTCCCCGCCTTCACCCGTCGCTGCCTCGCTAGCCTTCTCTATGGCCTCGGCAACCTTAACGAGCCCCGTGAGGGCTGCGGCCGCAAGCCTAGTCATTAAGAGGTAGAAACCGGCCCAGGAGGCTGCTATGAGCGCGGCCGAGGCCTCCCAGCCAAGGACGTCTCTGAACAGGGCCACCAGGGGGACTACTAGGACTAGCACAGCTAGAGCCGAGACGAGGAGCTTAAGGCGTGCGTCAAGACCCCCCAGCACTAGCCACCCCCTGGAGGGCCCCCGCGCGTGCGGGGGCCGCTCCCTGGGTTGGCGTGCAGTGTTTTTAAAATAGATAGTCCCCGACCCGGACGGTTAGAGGAAGGCCTCAAGACCCATGGGCTTCAGTTCGACTTCAACCAGGCTCTTATTGAGTGGGAGTGATACGTTGTAGACTGGAACACCTGCGACTACAGCTTTAGGCGTGCCCTGGTGGGCGTGTCCGTGGATTGCCGCGTCCGGCCTCTTCTCGGCGATAACCCTCTCCATGCGGCTACTGTATAGCTCAGGCCATATCCTGGGATCCTCGCCTCTGAGTGTGGCCTTGGCGAGGCCGTAGTGGCTCAGCAGTACTACCTTATCCGCCTCCCTCCTCGCCTCGTCTATCAGCTTAGCGATAATCGATGGCCTCTCACGGTAAACCCTCTCGAGGTGGGGCTTGTACCTTCTCTGCCACCTAGTGAGCCTGTCGAGTGCCCCCCGGGTCCCCACGACTCCGACCGAGTACTCCCCACAGTCTATGACTGTGTACTCGTCTTCGAGCCACTTGAAGCCCGGGGTCCTCCTCTTAATCTCCTCCATGACCTCCTCGTAGTCCTCATTTCCGGGGACGGCGACGACAGGGACT
>JALURD010000227.1:0-529 GCA_027057815.1 Acidilobaceae archaeon
ACCTAACTACGAGGCTCTCCTCTCGAACGAGAGGTCTCCCAGAAGGGTTCCCGTTAAGCACGAATGGATCGACTACCTCAAGTACCACCTGGTTAGGGATAAGGTTGGTGTAGGGGTTTTGGAGCCGTTCCTCCGCGACCCTTACCTCGAGGATATTACGTGTAATGGCGTAGGGCCGATATATGTCGTGCACAAGATCTTCGGGAACATGAAAAGCACCGCAGGCTTCAAATCCGACGAAGAACTCGACGACTTCATTATTAAGCTAGGCGAGAAGATCGGGAAGCCCATAAGCCATGCAAGGCCCGTAGTTGATGCGACCCTACCCGACGGTAGCCGTATCAACATTGTGTATGGTAGAGACGTAAGCTTGCATGGAAGCAACTTCACAATAAGGCGTGTGGCGAAGATCCCCATAAGTGTGACCCAGCTAATCAACTGGGGCACATTCGATGAGAGGATAGCAGCATACATGTGGATGATGCTCAGGGAGGGAATGAGCGTATTCATCTGCGGCGAGACCGCCAGC
>JALURD010000227.1:539-8442 GCA_027057815.1 Acidilobaceae archaeon
CCATAGCAGCATTCATTAAGCCAACGGCGAAAATAGTCACCATAGAGGACACAGCCGAGGTAGTCCTCCCACACCCCAACTGGACGAGGGAACTAACCCGCGATACAGGCAGGCCCGAGACTAGCGTAACAATGTTCGACTTGCTAAGAGCAGCCCTAAGGCAAAGGCCCAACTACATCATAGTAGGAGAGATTAGGGGGGCCGAGGGCAACATAGCCTTCCAGGCAATGCAGACGGGACACCCAGTCATGGCCACATTCCACGCGGCAGACCTCACCAGACTCATACAGAGGCTCACTAACCCCCCTATCAACGTCCCCAAAACCAACATAGACAGCCTCAACATAGCCTGGTTCCAGAGCGCCGTCTACACTAAGACGGGCTTGCTGGCAAGGAGGGTAATAGTAATAAACGAGATAATAGGATATGACCCGGCAACCGACGGTATCGCCGCGATACCAGTATTCACTTGGGACCCCGTGGAAGACAAGTTCATCTTCGCAGGCCGGGGAGCGAGCTACCTGCTAGAGGAGAAGATAGCTACGATGAGAGGGATAACCAAGCGTGAAATAAGGGTTATCTACGACGAACTAGAACTGAGAGCAGCTTACCTTAGAGAACTCGTCAATAGGAAAATCTTCGAGTACCCAAAGGTCTTCAAAGCCATAGTCACCGCAGACAGGCTAGGCGTGGAGGAGGCTCTAAGGAAGCTGAGGAGTGGCTCCCTAACGTTTTAGCCTACCGTTTAGAGGTGAAAATTGAAGATGAAGAAAACGAGGCTTTCAACACTCATACTCCAATTATCTCCAACGCAATACCTTGCCATCGCCACGCTATTAATGGGAATAATCTTTTTAATGATATCAGTGAAAAACGCTAACTATAAACTACAAATCGCTAGTATAATCATGATTGTTGCGAGCCTGCTGTTAGGATTCGTAAGGCCGCTTTTCAGGAAGTACCTTGCGGGTCCCAGGATAGACTTAGACTTGGTATATGCATTACTTCACATGAGGGTTGTCGCCTCGGGCAAGCCCCCAGCTAGTAAGGTACTTGAATCAGTCTCGGACGAGCGATTATATAATACCTACTCTAAAATATTCGCCAAAGCATATGTGCTTGCCAGAGAATGGGGCTATAACGTTTCAGAAGCACTCTCTTATATAGCCAAGAATATTGAAGAGAAAGCCTTTAGAGAAGTGGTACAGAGACTCGCAGCCACAATCAGGTTAGGGGCTGACCTGGAGAGATTCTTAGAAACCGAGTATAATACGCTCTTCCACGAGTATCAATACCATTACCAGAGAGTTATAAATAATATGAGGGTAGTGCTTGGCGTATATGTCGCAACCATGGCAGCCCTAGTCTTCGCTCTATCGAGCTTCATACTTCTAGGGTTCTTCTTTGGCGGCGCGGGAAACATATTGATCCAAGCCTACATAGCCAGTATTGCCGTGGCACTAGGTTTGGGTGGAATAATAATAGTGATGCTGCCTAAGGAGTTCTTCGACGTTAAAGGGGGATCCGCCAGGGAGAACAAGTTAATCATGCTGATAGATCTATTGGCAGGGTTAGGGGTTGCCGCTAGCTTATTGGCGGCGGCACTCTATCTTCACGGTAAAGAGTTTACAGCCAAAAACTTGTCAATAGCAATAATGCTCACCGGTCTCCCCCTCATCCCAGCCGGAGTATTATCACTTATACATGAATCAAGAGTTCAAGACGTCGACGTGTTCTTCCCTGTCTTCATAAGAAGCTTGGGGAGCTTCATCGCCACAATACCAAGCCTTAAGCAGGCAATAAAGCAAGTCCTAAGAACGGACTTGGGACGGCTCACCAAACTTATCGAAAGGTTTCACGTTAGGCTTGAAAACGAAATTCCACCCCAAATCGCCTGGAAAAGGTTTTCCATAGAGAGTGGAAGCGAGTTAATAAGGAGGGGTTCTAAAATCTTCCAAGACGCAATAGAATATGGCGGTAACCCCGAACTAACAGGTATACTTGTATCCGATCACAACAACGTACTCTTAAGTCTTAGAAGGCTTCGAGCCCAAGTATCATCGAACTTCACATCTACAGGTATAGTAATTCACGCCACGGTTGTAGCAATATCGGTGTTCATTCTGGGCTTAGTCTCATACTTCAATCAAGTAATATCAACACTCATGGGTAACTTAACGGCCACTGTCACCCAATATTTCTTCCTTGCACCAGTCAACATAGAATACATTAACAAAATAGTATACTTATTTATATTTTCACTCACAATAATAAATGCCTACCTTATAACAGTAGTCAGGCCATACAGCAAGCGTGCCTTCTGGTTCTACGCAGGAATACTTACAATAATAACCGGGGTATCCGCATACTTCAGTACATTAGCAGTAGAATACGTCCTTAAAACCATGGCTGGAGTAGAAATAGCACCCATACCTGGCGCTTCATAAAAGTTTATACCGCATATTGTGCAAAATCAGGAATTAGTTTAATTACACTACTATCACTACCTCTTCCACACAGTCAGTTTGCGGGCAACACGAGCAAGTTTTCTACTTGCATCCTGCCTAATCAGATCAATAATTATACTTGCGCTTTTGAGAGGCTGCAGTGGATAATCAGGTGCCAAATAAACTTTATTTATAATATTACTATATTCATCTAATATCTCAATCAGCTTTCTTGGAGTCACAACACCGACCATTAAATGTGTGAAGTCCTTTATGCTTTCCATAATGACGACACTCGAGTCGCCTATGAAGGCGTTAACGAGAGGTCTTGGAGGTGCTCTTTCAAGCTCGACTATTACTCCTAAAAGATTCAATCTCCTGCTAGGCTTCCAGTATATTATTGGGCCTAGCAGTAATCCTTTACTTTTAGCGTTTCTAACAAGGCCAACTACTGACTGCCAACTCATTCCTAGCTTCTTTGACGCATCCTTTATTCCGAGGAAGTTCGCGCTAACCTCTTTTATTACCTCCATTTCCTCCCGTGTAATTCTGAAGTGACGGTATCTCCTTGCCTCAAAAACTTGCCCCGTAGGGCATACTAGGACTCTTACTATAAACGGGCCTATGAATTCTAATCCAATCATTCTTAGCAAGTCATCCAGAATAACGGATGTTTTGGCTTCAGCGTATACCAATGAAGCTTTCAGCATAGATGACGGGTCTACCGCATAGACCGTGCTGGCAAGATCGTTTAAGGCTCCCTTAATAAGAAACGCATTATACCCCAAAGCCTGCAAGTCTGGCATTAACCGAACCTCAAAACCTTCTTCTCTGAGCTGTCTCAGGATTTTATAAAATGTCGGCTTGGATACCCCCAAGAGATCAGGGAGGCTAGACAAACTTATACCTATCTCCCATGACTTGCAAATAACTCTGGCAACTTTACCTGGGGAAATGTTAACTCTCACAATTTATCACCAACACTACGTCATGCATTACTACCTGCTTCCACGAATGCTATTACTCATCCAGTGCTGCCGTACTCATTGTATGGAACAATAGTTGCTTAAGTTACAGTGTTCAAGGAGGGGTCCCGACGTGTAGCGTAAGATTTAAAGGGGGCTTTAATCCGGTTTTTCGATCTTTCTGTAAATAGGCTTGAACTTTACCTCCACAAATCTTTGAGACGTTTCTTTCTCTACGATCTCGTGATCTACGAGTCTTAACGTAGTAACCGTTAAAGGCAAAACTATGTCCTCGCCGCACTCTAAAAGGTTCGACTCGACGGCTATTGCTATTGTCCTGCTGGATAATGCAGAATCTAGTACATCAATTTCGATCCATTCACCGTTCTTTTTATGATAATCATGATCGAACACTTTGACGTTAGCCCATGCAGGTATGCCTATGGCAATTTTATTTGGTATGGCATCTGCCAGTCCTGCATATAACGCTATAAAGGCTGCATCTCGGGCTTCGGGAACTAGAACTTTGTATACGAACCCGCCAAGTGCTTCTACTATCTTTTTAGCTAGCTCTTGATTTGCATCCTCGCCTAATAATGTGACCACTACTCTTCTTTCATTTATGCTCTTTGGTCTCGGCTCTTTTGAAAGGCGGGCCAGAATGCCTTCAGGACTCTTAGGGCCTACGCTGGGCCTGCCATCTGTAATCAATATTACTCCTGTGTTTTTGCCTTCAGAGTATGCTATATTGAAGGCTTCAGCGAGATTAGTGCCAACACAAGTCTTAACGGATTCGAGAAGCTCCAGAGCCTCCTCTGGACGTCCAGAGCCCAGTTCATGTAGTCTTCCACAAAAAGCACTTACATGTACTTTGCCTACATTCAACGATTCTGCTAAACGGATTAGACGTTCTCCAAGCCTCTTAGCTACATACAGCTTTCGTCCATTCATAGATGGACTTGAATCTAGAATTAGTACTAGCTTATCAATCGGGCCCTGGATAGGCTTAACCCTGAAAACCAAGACGTTATTTATACATTTACTGAGTGATATATTCATAACGTCAAGCACGTTTTCCCTTGAACCCCTCTCCATGGCCTCCTTGACACCCTAGTCAATCGATTACGAAGTCGTAGTGCACCAGTTAAACGAGCCACTGGTAAAGTTAATAAGGTTTAGTTAACGTTCTAAAGTGTGTTCGTTCATTAGTGTTGAATACTAGATCGCACGGGTGACGTGGCGGTCCATATTTGAGTCTTGCGAGTAACAGTCTCAACTTATCCGTAGGCATAGAGTTGGTTGTGGAGTTATGGAGCCCTCTAATTCTCAGCAATCCCGTTACAATACGCGTAACAGTGTAAGAGGCCAATCCTGCTATGAATGATGCTATCGGTCTAAGCGTGCTCTTTAATGACTCCCTAGCGGGGGGGTTGCACTCCTCTAGGATACCGAGCCTATAAGCTTCGTAAATGGATTCGGCGGGCTTCCCTGAAGTATGTCCTTTCAATAAGACTGCTCCTTTTCGAATTATTTCTACGCGCCAACCCCTGCATCTAAGCCACCAGGTAACCCATGCATCGATGTAGTGTCTCACATGGCCTGGGATCCATAGGTCTGTGATTGCCTTCCTCCTTAGGATGACATCATCGAGGCCCCCTAGGCACTCGAACCTCCTCAATTTACCCTGAAGACATGCAGCATCGCTGGGGCAGCCCGCGTCCAGCTCTCGTTTAGTCCAGACAACCCCCCATACCATGCCTGTGTCCTCTTTTTCTGCATGTGTTGAAGCCTCAACCCACCAGCCTGGACTAAGCTCCAGGAAACCCTTTACGAGTAGGAGCCACTCCTGATTATAATCGGTGAGAAAGCGTTTCAGAAGTGCTTGTACTGCAGCCGACGCTGGGCCGCGTGTTTGCAGCTTATCCACTTCTATCCTGTACTCCCTAGCCCACCCCTTGACAAAGTAGTACACGCTCCCGTCCCCATTATGCTCGACTAGAATCAACTCATTGTATGGAGCTTGAAGTGTTGACTTGAGAGTCTTACGTAGCATCTTCAAGGCATCACGGCTGAGTCTACCCTCGACAATCAATGACCCAGTTATGCCCGACAAGATGGGCACTCCCAGGCCCTACGCTGGAGGCTCTGGCAATCGTTTTTAGGGGACTGTTGTGGGATCTATTTGACTGTTAACCCCTCAACAGCCGGCTAACCCTATTAAAGCTCCACAGATACTCAACGTCTAATTCCATCCACAAGGGTCCTTATGACGGAGGCTGGATCCACCACTTCTCCGGGGACTTCAACCCAGACTAGCAGGTCGCCCCTCGCCCATAGCGCGTGAACTTTGCCGGGACTATTGGAGTCGTACATTAAGTATACTCTAACACCGCTAACCTCTAGATCGTGGGCAGGAACGAAGGGTACGCGGCCCTGATACTCCATGATTTTATCCATCATTCTGTCAAGCAACTCGCCGGCTCTCGGAGTAATTGAAACCCAGACTCTCACGCCATCTGAGTACATTATTACTAAAGCGTCGCTGACATTTATCGCCCCCGGGTTCCAGTGAATACTTTTTACCATAGAAATAGCTTCCTCTCCACTGTAAACATTAGCTATTTCAGCTCCATCTGGTAACTTTTCAGGATAGTCTACACCGCTGGAGCTAGGCTTAGTATCATATGCCGGGAATCCAGCTACCACTACAAATAAAATAATGCCCAACGCTACCGAGGCAATAACTTGAACCGGCTTCACTCCCAACGCCCTCTCAGGACTTCTTTAGGGCCTCCGCAACCTTATTATTGTCACGACGAATCAAGCAAGAACTAAATACAAGCATGCGCACGGTACCATAACGTTACTGCTAGAGCCGCTTCATTGGCTTAAGGCTCAATCGCTGACTGCCATTCATATTCCTCCCCTAAGCCTGACTATTAGATACTGGAGCCAGCACGGTGTGTAGCGTAGGTATGATAGTGAGTTGTAGCATATGCCCCACATTGTCTTGTATTTCTCGCTCGCTCTATTGATCTCCTCCGCCACGTCTGCAGGTAGGTCTAGCTCTGCGGCTCGCGCGTATTCCCTGACGCGTTCGGGCCTTCTCGTTCCGGGTATTGGAATGGCGCCCCTTGATACTAGCCAGGCTAGCGCTACCTGGGCCCGGCTCGCGCCAAGCCTCTCAGCGGATTTGCTTAGCGTGTTTTGAAGGTCCTTGTCTGTGGCTGCAGCCTTGAAGACTCTGTCCCTCTGCGCAGGATCACTTGGAGCCCTTGCGCCAGCTAGGGCTCCACGCGCCAGAGGGCTCCAGGCTATGAGCGCGAGCCCCCTCTCCTCCATGAAGCCTTTGAGCCTGTTCTCCACGACCCTGTAGGCCAGGCTATACTGGACCTGGTTGCTAACAGGCTCAACCCTGGAGGAGCATTCCATGGCCTCCTCGAGGAGTGGTTTAGGGAAGTTGCTGAATCCATAGTAGTGCGCTAGCCCCTTATCGACTGCCTCCTCGAGCGCCCTCACAACCCTGCAGAGGGGGATCCAAGCCGGTGGGGGCCAGTGCAGCTGTATCAAGTCCACTGTCCTGCCCAGCCTCCTGTTAATCGACTCCACCGCCTTCAGTACTTGACCCCGGGTGACCCTGAATCCTCCAACCTTACTGGCGACCACTACGTCGTCACCTGCACCTGCTTCTCTAAGGGCCCTGCCCAGGGTCTCCTCGCTCCTACCCCAGCCGTAAACCTCTGCCGTGTCGAAGAAGTTGATACCCTCCTCCAGCGCCGCCCTGACTACCGCTGTGAAGTCGGCGCCCTCAGCCCTCCACATCTTTCCCCCAGCCTGCCAGAAGCCTAGGCCCACGACGCTAACCCGAGGCCCGCGCCTGCCTAGCGAGACATACCTCAACTCTAACACCATCGTTGGCTTGAGACCCCCTGAGAGTAGTTAAAGTGTGGAGGACTATACACATGCCGAAGCGGCTAGGGATCGTTGATTGAGGTTTCCATCTAACCCTGGAGGAGCTGGAGGATAAACTTAAGCACCCCCACAGGGTGAGGAGTGTTGCCAAGCACTGGATTAAGTTTTCCTAGGGTTTCTAAGGCTTGAGAGGCCTCGGGGGGCCTGGGAGGTATCCCTCGCGGGCTACGTCTGGGTTCCTGACCTTGAACCTCTCCTGAGCCCTTACCAGTCCCCGCTCGTGGTAGGCTAGTGCTTCCCAGTAGCCGTCCTGGTACTCTTCGTGTAGTGTTATCCTGTGCACCCACTTGGCGCTCTTCCAGCCGTAGAGCCTCGGAGCCACTAGCCTCACGGGGCCGCCGTGCTCAGGGGTCAGAGGGGCGTTGTTTGCCCTGAAGACTAGGAGCACGTCGCCTCGTAACGCCTCCTCGAGGGGTATCACGGTCACGTAACCCTTTGGGGTGTGGAATAGAACCCACTGTGCCCCCGTGGGGATCCCAGCCTCCCTTAAGAGGGAGGCTGGGATCCCCACGGGGGCAC
>JALURD010000228.1 GCA_027057815.1 Acidilobaceae archaeon
CGTCTTAGGGTAAGCCACGGCTAGCGAGAGGGCCAGCCACGGATCCTCCTCCAGTATTACTCCGCCGGCCTCTATAGGAGTAGCATTGTAGGCAGGCCACTCGGGACTACCGGGCTTAGGCATTACGGCGACGTCTGCTATTATCCTCGAGCCAGGAGGCGGGGTTACGAACTGGTACCCCTGCGCCTCAAGCAGGTGTTTAGTCTTCGCTAGCACTCTCACACCTTCAGGGTCTCCGCGGAGCCAAGCGATGGTCTTAGCCGCCTCGCATCACCTCCACGCAGCCCTGGGGCTCCCGGCGTTATGTGTAGCATCCAGTGGAAGCCTTTTTACTTAAACAGACCTTGAATGTGCATCCACGGGCAAGCCCCCGGTAAGACCCTCACACCACGGTGTCCCTTCATGGTGGAGGCTGGAAGCCTTGTCTAGGGACGTAGCCATAGTGGGTGTTGGTTGGTACGGCTTCTCGCCCTCAACACCTGAAGTGAGCTTCAGGGAGATGATGTTCGAGGCGGCGTTGAGGGCCTACACCGACGCTGGCGTCAATCCTAGGGATGACGTGGACGCATTCGTATCTTGCCAAGAGGACTTCTGGGAGGGAATAGCCATATCCGACGAATTCGCTCCCGAGCCCATCGGAGGCGCTCTCAGGCCCACATTCACTGTGGCGGGAGACGGGCTCCAGGGCATAGCCCAGGCATACATGATGATAAAGACAGGCAAATTCGACGTTGTAGTTGTCGAGTCACACGCTAAGCCCAGTGACATCGAGTCTCTCACCGACATATACCGCTTCGCCCTGGACCCAGTGCATACCAGGCCGCTCCCGATACCTAACCCCCACTTCACCGCGGGTCTCGATGCCATGGCTTACCTTACACTCACGGGAGCCTCTAGAGAGCATCTGGCGATGGTTGCCTCAAAAAACAAGAGTAACGGACTATTAAACCCCAGGGCGCCGCACGCCTCGCCCATAACGGTCGACGATATTCTAGATGCGCCCTACTACATTGAGCCACTCACTCGATACGAGGTGGCTCCATTCACCGATGCAGCAGTAGTAGTCGTGTTAGCAGCCGATGAAGTCGCTAGGAGGCTTACTGACAGGCCGGTTTGGATTAGAGGTATCGGCTGGGCTACAGAGACTGGTACGGGATCACTAGAGCTGCATTACTGGGGACGCATGCCAAGCATGAGGGCTGCAGCGTTGATGGCATACCAACAAGCCGGAATAAGTGACCCACTAAGCGAGACGGACTTCGCTGAGGTAGAGGATAGGTTCGCCCATATGGAGCTTGTAAGCCTGGAAGAGCTCCTCCTAGCACCTGAGGGTGAGGCCTACAAGCTCCTGGAGCAGGGTTACTACTCCATAAACGGTAGCTACCCCGTAAACCCTAGCGGCGGAAGCCTTTCCATGGGCGTCGCCCTCGAGGCCACAGGACTAGCCAGGCTACTCGAGGCGGTGCTACAATTGAGAGGAGAAGCTGGCCCTCATCAGCTCAACGGCGTCAGCAGGGCCGTAGTAGCGACGTGGAGGGGCCCCCCCACGACTACGAGCATTGTGGCTGTTCTCGAAGGCCCGGAGGCTTAGGGGGTGAGCTTGCATGGTTAGGAGGACTAACATCTTCGTGAAGGATAAGGTTGCCATAGTGGGAGCGGGCCTCACCCTCTTCCGGAGGAGGATGCTTGAGACCCCCAGAGAACTGGCTTGGGAAGCGGCCAGGATGGCCCTCGATGAGGCGGGCCTAACCATTAAGGATATTGACTGTGTGGTAATAGGCACGGCTCCAGACGCCTTCGACGGCATACACCTCAATGGAGAGTACCTTGCAGATGGAAGCGGAGGATTCATGAAGCCGACGGTCAGGGTGTACGTGGGCGGAGGCACGGGTGTCTTTGTCCCTATAGCGGCGTGGTGGCATGCAGCGAGCGGCCTCTGCGACACCGTCCTAGCCGTGGCTGAGGAGAAGATGAGCCCAGCGCAGCCTCACCCACAGTACGTCTTCGCCTACATCTGGGACCCGATAATAGAGAGGCCGATAGGCCCGAACCTGATATGGATCTTCGCAATGGAGATGAGGCGCTACATGTATAAATGCGGCGTCGCTAAGGAAACCATAGCTAAGGTTAGCGTAAAGAACAAGCGCAACGCGCTAGACCACCCCTCAGCGCAAGCAGCAGCCAACATCACAGTGGAGGACGTCTTGAAGAGCGAGCTACTCGTCTGGCCGGTGAACAGGCTAGACATTAGCCCGGTTAGCGACGGAGCGGCGGCCTTAGTACTTGCGAGGGAGAAAGTTGCAAGGAGGCTAACCGATAGCCCTGTATGGGTCGAGGGAGTAGGGTTTACCCTCGACAACACGCACTGGTACAACAGGGATTTAGCATACCCGAGATACGTGGAGTACGCGGCAAGAATGGCTTACAAGATGGCTGGTATCGAGAGGCCCTGGAAGGAGATAGACGTAGCCGAGCCGTACGACCCCTTCGACTATAAGGAGCTTCACCACATAGAGGGCCTGATGCTGGCGCGGCGCTGCGAGGCACCCAAGCTCTTAGAGGAGGGTTGGTTTGACAGAGACGGAGAATTGCCAACCAGCCCAAGCGGTGGTCTCCTAGGCGTGGGCAACCCTATAGCAGCGGCTGGCCTAATGAAGG
>JALURD010000229.1 GCA_027057815.1 Acidilobaceae archaeon
TGTGAAGGCCGACTACAACCCAGCCACCGGAGACCTCTGCGTCACCGCCCAGCTCCAAGGAACCGAGCGAAGCGCATGCATTCAAGTCAAGGCATGCAAGGGTGTGCCAGAAACCAAAAGGGCCCGGTGCATTCTCCGCATACTCCAGGAAAGAGAGGAGCTACTCGACAAATTGGTCCTAAGCTTGAAATCATAATGCTATAACCGAGCACCACAGAACGATAGAGAGTATTTTTGCCCCGCCCAGCCATTATAACCCGCTAGGCTAGGGGATCCCGGGGCTTGTGGGGAAACCATAAGGCTCCGGGCGCCGACCCCTGGGCTTGGGGATGTGGAAGCTGGCGCCCCGACCGACCACTCCGCCTAGGTGGTTGCCCTATCATTGTTCCTAATGTTTAGTAGGTGTATAGCTTTCTCGCTGTGAAGCCTCTCGGCTAGGAATCTTAAAACGGCTTCCCCGACGACGAGGGCTGGATCTATGGGGATCCCTTTTTCGGCTAGCGCTATCGCTCTCTCGACAGCCTCGGCTACGATGTCTTCCAGGGTGGTGGATCCCGTGGGGGTGGCTAGTTTTTCTACTTCGTTCACGAGATCCTCTAGCGCCTTTGAGTCGCCTAGCTCCACGCCGTCGTGGACTATTATGTCGTTGGATTCGAGGTCTACTCTGATATCCCGTGGGAGTCTCGACCTTGATACTAGGTGGAATCGTTCTGGCTTGAATGTCTCCTTGTAGAGTAGTAGGAGCCTGTGCTCCTTCACCCTGATACTCCTGGCCCTCCCCTCGGCTAGTGCTTCAACTCTCCTCCCATCGACTCCTAGTATATCAGCTAAGCCCTCCTGTAGGCCACGGAGCCAGCGGGCCCTCCACTCCACGGCATTCATGGGTTTGGCGAGGGGGCCCTTGAGGTCTCTGGTCCTATCGAACCAGTCGGGGAGCTCCTTGCACTCTATGAGTGTGTGCGGGGGGATTATGGGTGGATCCCTCTCCGGCGCGGCTATGTTGAGGACTCTCCCGGGGTATACGAGTATGTCCGGCCTGAGCACTGTGTAGAGGCGCCAGCTCCTCTGTAAGTCACTAGAGTCCTCCCACCCCAGTGGGCGCGGCGCCTCCAGGAACAGGCTAACCTCGCCCCCTGGGAGCCTGACTATGGCGTTGGGCGGTATGGATCCCGTCCTCTGCCTCCCACTCCTCTCGAGCAGGATCACCCCGGTTTCGGGGTAGACTAAGCGACCGCCCCTCTCCCCCAAGCCCGCAAGTATCGCTGCTACAACCCAGTCTTGGTATATGCTCCTTAGGTTGGTTCTCAAACTAGTCCTTACGGCCGCTGAACCCTTCCTCACCAGCTCCTCAGCGTTGATCCTCCCCCGGGCCAGGTCGAAGACGTAGTTGAAGAGCTTCTTCTTGAGGTGGAGCCTGGGATCCTCTAGGAAGCTCTTAAGCTCCCTGGAGTAGCTCCACCCGACAGCTCCCAGGAGCCTGGCCGCCCTGGAGAGCTCGGCCTCCAGCCTCGAAGCCCAGGCCCTTGCCCTCTCGATCTCGCCGCGGCCCACTGACAGGTCGACAATGTAGTCTCTAATCTCGTCTAGGATCCTCTCAGCCTCGCCACTAATTATTAGCTTCATGCCCTCAACGCTGACGAGGCCTCTGAGCCTATCCACGAGGCTGGCTAGGCCTTGATCCTCCAGAGCCAACTCCCGGGCACCTACCCCGAGGTAACGGTATTACCGTTACGCCGAGTTCTATAACTCTGAGTGTTCCAGATTTGCGTCTGCAACTGTTCGACCGCATAGAATCAAGTACCCAGCGCATGCCTCCACCTAGGGTGGTGTAGGGGCTTGCCTAAGCTACTAGTCATCGGCGGTGTCTTCTTCGCTATCGCCGCGCTCCTCCTGGGATACCTGGCCTTGACTCTGTACATGGCAGGCCAGGAAGGGGTGATTCTGAAAACCGACAAGAAAGTGTACGCTAATGGGGAGGTAGTCGAGGTTAAACTCGTAAACCAGGGGGGAGGCCCTATATGGTTTGGGAGCGTCTACAGGGTAGAGTACTACAACGGCTCCGCCTGGGTCTTGAGCGACGAACTAACACCTGACTTCTTCACCATGGAGCTTAGGATACTACAGCCCGGCCAATCGATTGAGTGGAACATCCCACTGAATGATGTGGCTCCAGGTAAATACAGGGTCGTCAAGGAGGTATGGCTGGACGACTCAGGCAAGGAGAGGATAACCCTCTACGCGACGTTCGAGGTCAGAGGTTAGACGGGCCCGGCCCCCCACCAAATATAATATAATTGAATTATAATTATTGTTGACTAAATGGCGGCAGCGGGGGCGTTGTCATGGACTGCATTTGACGGGTTTCACTAGTATTGCGGCTGGCTGGCCCCCGAAGGGCTTGTATCCCTCCACCACCTCGTAAAGGAGGAAGCCTCTGCTTCTATAGAACCTCATAGTCCTATTATACGGTTCATAGTCCTCTCCGCCGTAGGTCTTAACTGTTAGGATGGGCTTCCCAGCATTGCATGCGTACTGTTCGGCCTCCTGTAGTAGGAGAGTCCCGAGACCTAGTCCCTGGGATCCCTTCTCCACGGCCAGCCAGGCTATTTCCATGCAGCACTCGCGCTCCTCAAGCAGTATGAAGCCCTTCG
>JALURD010000230.1 GCA_027057815.1 Acidilobaceae archaeon
CTGGCTACATCGCTGGAGTGGACTAGTGCAAGCCCCCTCCAGCCCAGCTTCTTAAGCCGCTTAAGGAAACCCTCCAGGTTATCGAGATACTGGTCTTCATTCATTAACTCTTCCCACCAAAGATCCAAGCGCGCTAGACCTCTTTTAATCAAGCCTTCCAGAATAGTTAACGCCTTCAGAAGCCCTGCAGTTTTATAGGAGAACAGCCTGGATTCCAAGCTTCCTAGCCGCTTCAGCCTGATTCTTATCAGCCGTGGCTAGTGGATAGCTTAGTCTCCGAGCAAGTACTATAAATAGAGCGTCGTATACTGTAATGCCTTCCTCCACGGCTACCTCAAGGGCCTCGAGTAACAGGGGCTCCTGGCCTACAATTTTCACAACATTACCCTGGAGGAGGTCGGCGATAATTAATGAAGCATACTCTAGAGGCATTTCTCCTCTTCTCACCTTCTTCCACAGCGCGTTCGTAACCTCCTTAACTGCAAGATCCACCGTAACTCCTCCCCTCAATATGATTGCCCTAGCCTTCTCCCAGCCAAGCTCACGGGTAAAGTACATGACAAGTACTGAGGAGTCAATGACTATCACGGTCCTCCCTCACACTCCTCGCCGCGAAGCCTTTCTCGCTAGGCTTTACTCCTTCAAGCATCTTGTCCCACTTCTCTATGGTCTTCCTGACCCGGATCCTCCAGGCTAACTCCTCCAGGTACTCCCTCACAGCCTCAGATATGTTGATCCCGGCCTCTTCGAGCACCCTCTTGACCTCCTCCCGTATACGAACGCTAATAACCACTGTAGGCAAACCTGTCTACACCCATGTATACATAATAGCCGCGGGCATATAAAAGTGGCCCTTTAACGAATCCAAATATTTTATGAATTTAAATAATAATATTAATTTAAGTTGTTTAAAGCGTGAAACCTATGCCACCTCCTGATTGAGAATAGATTGTCGAGTACGAGCTTGAGTATGTGCTCATCGTCTATCCTGTAGTGGTACGCGGCCTGGGCTATGGTCTCCACCGCCCCCACTCTGAGGCGGGCGTGGGCCGTGAGCCTCTCCAGGGCTCCGTGCTTCTCTAGGAGCCTCTCCAGGCGCTCCTTGACCCTGCTGTAGTCTCCGCGTATCGACCTGAGCGGCCCGCGGCTTGTGTGAGGCTTGACCTGCACCTCTAGGCCCGGCTCGGGGTTGAGGTAGTCCCCGTGGAGCTCGTAGAGCCTGTCAATCGCATGCCTGGGAGCGTAGACGCGGCCATAGGGGGTGTGGATGTAGACTAGGTAGCCCTTGGAGAGTAGCCATTGCACGGCTGACTGGGCCCTCTTGAGGGGGATCCCGAGGGCCTGGGCGAGCATGTCCACGGGCATGGGGGCCTCTTCGAGGGCCTCTAGGACACGCCTCCTCCTGCTGGCCTCCCAGAGGCTCCGTATAACTTCAACGTCTACCTCAACCTGAACGCCGGCCTTCTCGGCTTCGACCAGCCCGTCTATGAGGCTGTCAACGTCGACCGTGTCAGGGGTTGCAATGAAGACAGCGGCCTTTTGCCTTCTCACCCCCGTGGCCCTGAGGATCCTCCCCAGCCTCTGTATGAACCTGAGCGGGCTGGCGGTGTGGCTCCATACCACGAGGAGGTCGGCCTCGGGGAGGTCTATCCCCTCCTCGCCAGCGCTCGTTGCCACGACGAGCCTCGTCTCTCTCCTCCTCGCAGCCTCCAGGGCCTCCGCGGGGTCGAGGTGGCGCCTGCCGAGTAGCAGGGTGGGCCTGTACTCGGCTGCTTCCCTGGCTATTATCCTGGCGATCGCTACTCTATCCACGAAGACTATGGCTTTCTCGAACCCCTCGTGGTCAGCGAGGGCTCGGAGGAGGGCTGGGAGCTTGTGGGCAGGCCTGACGGCTGGGTCGAATAGCAGGTCCTCGAGGGGCTTGAGTATCCTGGAGAGTAGCCCGCCCTTCCCGTATGACTCCCTGACGGCCTCGGCGCCATCCCGCACCAGCCACCTTACGGCGTTTCCGGCCACGACCCTCTCCCGGCCCTGGAGGGAGTCCCAGAGGCTCTCGAGGGCCTCGTAGAGCCTCCTCTCAGCATCGTTCAGGGGAGCCTCGTAGACCTCGCCGGCCCACTCTGGAATGTACTTCGCCAGCCTAGGGTCGCTCCAGCCCCAGCACCTGACCTCCCCAATGTACTCCTCCAGCATACCCTTCCTTGATGGTGGCACGTAGGCTGTGAGGCCAAGCCTCCAGCGGGGCCTGTAGCGGGAGGCCACCTTCACGTAGGAGTCCTGGCCCGTTGTGTGGTGGCACTCGTCAACAACTATTGCGTCGGGTTCCTCCATGGAATGGAAGCCTTCAGACTCCACGATCTCGGGGGTCGCCACGACCACGCGGGCCCTCCAGCCCCTCGCGCGGGATCCCCTACTCATGCTTCCGTGGACGGGCTCAGCGGGGATCCCCAGGCTCTTCAGCACCCTGCTCGTCTGCTCTACTAGGAACCGGGTGGGCTCCAGGACGAGTACCTTCCTGGCCTCCCCTCTCTGCATGAGTTCGAGTATCCACAGAGCGGCGATGAGGGTCTTGCCCGCCCCGGTGGGCATACATACTATTGCTCTCTCCCTCGAAAGGGCCCACCGGAGCGCTTCCAGCTGGTAGTCCCTCGGCTTGAGGCGGGTCTTCATAGGTGCCTGACTGCCTCCTTCATTATCGCCGTGTATAGCTGGAGCGTGTCCTGATACTTGGTCTCGGGTGGACCGGTGTATATTACGTGCATGCTCACAGGGACGTCCTTGGCCCTGACCTCCTTAACCATGAACTCCGCCAGGGCCCTGGCGAGGGGCTCCAGGCTGGGATACCCCCTGCCCAGGGGAACCCTCTTCTTGAGGATTCTCCTACCCAACGCGAATCCTATGACCTGGCTGAACCTGAGGGATAGGAAGCCGCTGCTAAGGCTGAGAGTCTTCCTCAATACCTCCCTCCAGTAGTCCTCGCGTGTCTCAGCGTCGGCCTGCTCGAACGCACCTGTCTCCGAGACTCCCTTCTCGTACATCCACACGTTCTCAAGCTGAACCGAGACTATCAGCCTGTCCTCGCCGACCTCCTCCCTCATAGCCTTAATCTCGCTCCAGTCCCCAAGCATCCTCCTAGTGTAGGGTACCTCAACGCTGACAACCACGCCCTCAATCTCCTTTACCAGCCTCTTCAGGAACTCAACCGCGTATTCCAAGTCCCGGTTGTCTAGGAAGGCCCTCCAGCCTAGGTGTAGGTTAAATATCTGAGCCCCGGCCTCGCGGGCCATCCTCGCGGCCTGTATGAGTGCCCTCCAGCTCCTCTCCATCACACTCCTGTCGGTGGAGACAACGTTATAGTAGGGGGCATGAGCAGTCACGGTGGTGAATGCTTTTGAGGCGAAGTCCCTGTACTCCCTGAAGTACTCGGGGCTCCTCGCCCTCCTCGAGAAGTCGTATGGTGGTATCTCGGTCAGCTTCATCCCAAGAGCGGCTGCTACGCGGAGCTTCGAGAGCCCATTATATGTCCCCCAATCGAACAGGATCAAGGCAGGCCCCCTCCCAGTCATTTTCCTCTTAATTACAATCAATATGGATACATCCTGGGATGGATAAAAGCTTACGTTAACCTAGATCGAACGCTACACTCCGACAGTCACTCAGAACCAAGTTGACGCATTGAAGGCCAATCGTAGATTTACGGGGTCAGGCTAATTTCGAATAGGATCACGTGATACGCAAGCGGAGTTTTCCATTACGTGGAAAACTAGGGTGAAATATATGAGTAGGGGCCTCCTAGCCTATATAATAGTGGCCCTAATGATAGTAGCACCGCTGCTATCACCGCCCCAGGCGAAGACCCTAGCACTTGAGGGAACCGACATACCTGAAGATGTGAAGGCCAAGCTAGAGGAGGCAATGCAGAAAGCAAGCCCCGAGACGAGGGAGTGCATTAAGTGCCACTTGAAGGAGACGCCTGGCATAGTCTTCGACTGGCTGGGTAGTATGCACGCTTGGAGCAAGCCAGGCGACGTACTCGCCCTTTACTCGAAGCTAGGCTTTGAATCGGAGCTAGCGCCGAAGTTCCAGGGGTACCAGTACACTGTAGGCTGCTACGAGTGCCATGGAATGTTCAAAGAGCAGGATAGGCCGGATATTGCCGAGGACCACTTCGGATACAGTATTGTCACCATTGTAACACTGAAGGACTGCAGCCAGTGCCACTATAAGGAGGCTAAGGAGATAACATGGACCATGCACGGCTTCGGCGCACTTAACGGCCCTCTCAAGCCGTGGTACAGCAGGATAGTCAAGTGGGCTAAAGAGAATAACAGGCTCGACATACTCCCACCGGTCTACGACAAGACAGGCAAGGACCTGGTGGACTGGCCCTGGTATAAGCAGTACGCGGCTAAGCTAATGGAGAACCCTGGAGACCCGGAGGTTCAGCTCTTCGGCACTATATACGATAAAGACTTCAAGGACATAGTGTCGCCTCTCTACCCAGCCAGTGGAGTCCTCAACGCCACGGGTCTAATGCAGGACCCCAAGTGGAAGAACGCATACGTGTACTTTGCGTGTATGCAGTGCCACGGCACCCTAGTAGTGCCCTACAAGAATGAGGGTTACAGGGTCCTCTATTGGGGCTGGCCGAGCAACGGGGCTGGTAGGGTCGACCCGGACGGCAGCCTAGGTACATGCACAGCATGTCACACAAGGCACTCCTTCAGCGTGGAGGAGGCTAGGAAGCCCCACACCTGCGGCCAATGCCATCTAGGCTATGATCACCCACATATCGAAATCTACGAGGAGAGCAAGCACGGCAACATCTACGACTCGGAGGGCGAGTCCTGGAACTGGTCCAGTATCCCCTGGAGGGTGGGCGTTGACTTCAGGGCCCCCACGTGTGCCACGTGTCACATGAGCACCTTGGCTGACGCGGATGGTAACATACTCGTCGTCGGAAGCCACGACCTAAGGCAGAGGCTAGTCTGGGATCAAATGCACTTCTTCAGCTACCCGAAGCCCAAGTGGCCTGACCACACGCAGAATGCAATAATCAAGGGAGGCAGCCAGCTCACTGGAAAGGGCTTAATCGAAAACGGAGTAGCAGTCATGGGCTACAAGGTGAGGGTGGAGGAGGCTCCAGCGAGCGGTGAGCTAGGCTTCCCGAGGCTGGTGGAGGTCAAGTATACAGGCGAGCTTAAACAGAGAAGGGAGAACATGAAGGACGTCTGCCTGCTATGCCACACCAGCCAGTGGGTCGACAACTTCTTCAAGATTTATGACCAAGTCATAGTTGAGTACAACATAACAGCTCACTACGCGTACAACCTGTTACAGAAGGCCTACGAGGAGGGCATACACGACCCATCCAATAAGCTGGACGAGTACATGGAGATAATGTGGTACTACATCTGGCACCATGATGGCAGGAGGTGGAGGAACGGAGCATCAATGCTGGGTCCAGACTTCACGCAGTGGTTCGGAATAGTCGATACCGTCATGGACAAGCTCGGCAGGATGATAAGCTACTACAACACAGCCATGGAGCTCAAGAAAGCTAAGGAGGAGCTAGCCACACTAAGAGCCCAAGGCCAGGAGGCAAGCCAGAGAGCCCAAGAGCTACAGGCTAAAGTACAGCAGCTTGAAGCGAAGCTGGCGTCAATGGAGGCAGAGATACCGCAACTCAAGAAGCAGATAGACGACGCGAAGGCAAAGCTTGAGACTCTCGAGGGCGGCCTCAACAACGTGCAATCCAGCGTTGACGAGCTAAAGCCGCAAATAGAAGAGGCAAAAGCAGCCGCTGGCCGTGCAGGAACGGCTTTAATAGTTGGCGCATTGGGTCTAATCATCGCTATAATAGCTGTTGGCCTCACGCTAGTCAGGAAGTCCTCCTAGCAAGGAGAGAATCGTCAATGGCATATAGCCATACACGAGCCCCCCCTTTTCTCCTACTTCTGCGTAAAGTGTACTCTATTATTCAAGGTATTCGGGCAGTAATGCGTCTAGTGCTCGAGCACATGGTGCGTTGAGGGTGTCAGGGGTGAGCTTTAGAGACTTTAGAGGTTGGTTATCCACGGCCTTAATCTTGGCCCTGGTAGCCGGTATTGCCGGTCTGGCGGCCTTCGTAATCGAGTGGCCGGCATCGTATACTCCTCTCGTGACGGCTGGGGCTGCATCGCTAGCCGCTCTTGCACTCCTTTACCTGGCCAGGCCTCCCCGTGTCTTGTTGTATCTTGTTACACTTGCCTCATGGACTCTGGGGGGCGTTGTGTCTTGGGTCCTTTCACCTCACTGGGATCCTCCGACGGCTTCGCCCGCGACTGCTATCCTAATGACGTTGGCGGCGGCTGTTGGCTTGTCACCCGCTACATGGGCCCCCCTGATTATGGGGATTCTCTCATGCGCTGCAATCCTGCTGGGGTTATACGGCGGTGACCCTGGAGTTCTTGAGGGCCCCGGCCTTGTAGTGTTGGCTTCAGCTATCGGAAGGGCATACATGACTGACTCGCCGTGGGGGTGGGCCAGCCTCGCGTACGCTTCAGCATTGTCCTATGGCCTCATACACCTTGACACCGGGACCCCCGGGCTAGCGGGTGTGGCGTTTCCAATCGTAGCTGGAGGGTTTGCGCATGCATGGTCATCCCGGCGCCTTGCCGGGAGGCCATGGATTCATGCCTTCGCGGTTGCCGGGATCCTCGGGTCAACAGGCCCCCTCATGGGATTTGGTGGGGAGCCTGCTGCTGTAGCCTTCGCGGCCGGCCTCCTACTCTACATTCTAGACGCCCTCGGCTGGATAGGTGTGACGGCAGCAGTTACGGCGGCTGCCGCCATAGTGGTAGCCAGCTATTACGGCTTCGAGGGTAAGGGCTGGCTACTCCTCGCTGGCGCCGGTGCCGCCACTGGTGTTACATTGCTGAAGTTCTACATTGACCTAGTGAGGGGCCGGGGCAAGGGAGGTTACGGAGCAATGATTGCATTCATAGGGTTCTCCGTGCTGTTTCTAGGCGTAGCTATGGTTTCAACTGGAGGGTGCAGTATAGAGTTCAAGGTTGAAGGGATAACCACGGGCGGCTCAGGGGTTACGGTGCAGGTTAAGCCGTCAAGCGTTCTTGGATCCATGCCTAGCTTGAGTGAGTACGCTTTCAATGAAACCGAGTCTAGGCTTGCAGAGCTGGTGTTCAGGAGGATTGCTATGGGTACTGTTGCATCGTTAGGCGTGGTCGGGTCCATAGAATTCTATGACGTCGAGTTGAATGCGTCTCTCACCATTCACCCGGGAGAAGGGTATATAGTGTTTGCTGTGGACAAGCCCGTCTCGATATGGTTCGCTGTGGAGGATACCCAGGGCTCATACCTTCTAAGGACCGCCTTGAAAGTCTACGGTCTAGTGATCCCACAGGACTTCCTTGAGGGGGTAGACTACACGCCAGGGCACACATTCGTAAGGGTCAACTACACGGCTCCACTCACGGTGGAGAGCCCTGCTGGCTTTAGGGTTGAAGCCCACTCTGTAATCATATACCCCGAGGCCTTGAAGCCTGGCGGGGCCTCTGTGGAGGAGACCGCGCTTGGAATTCTATTAAAGAAGGCAGTACTAGGAATCGTAGAGGGGTCTGTAGTCTTCCCAGACGGGGTCAGAGTGAGGATCCCCGCCAGCGTATCAGCCGGGCTATTCAAAGCGTGGGTAAGCATTATGGAGGAGTACGGCGAGTCGCCTGACAAGGTTCTCCTAATATCGGCATCCCCAATACTAGTCTATCAGAATGCGTTAGCTAACGTCGATGTGACGTTACCCTCAGTAGCGGTGGTGTCGGGCGAGGGCATAGAATGCGTTGCAGCATTAATGGACGGGAAGACCATCGAGGTATTAGAGGACTGCAAGGCCCCAATGGATCTCAACGGTTTTTCAGCATGCATAGTATCACCTCCACCGCTAGCATTGACTCCAATAGGCGGGCAGGCGGACTTACTCATAACCGCCCTAGCTCATAACGCCTCATCCACTTGGACAAAGGCCGCCGCGGCTCTAGCGGCTGTCGCCATGGGGCAACGTCCAGGAACCACGGCGTGGACAGCGTTATACCTAGACGTTCTCGACTTAGAGAGTTCCCAGCTTAAAGGCGAGCTACACCCATACTACGCCATCGGCTTCATCACCCCCTTCATAGCAGCTGCAGGGTTCATTGTATGGGGCGTATCAACCCAGGACCATAGAGGAGAGTCTGTTGGATTGAAGGATAAGGTAAAGAAGTCTTAAGGGAGGGATTGTTTGAGCTAGCTTGCGGGTCGGGTACCCGCTCCTCTGGCTGTGAGGACTAGATATGAGAAGCCAGCTAGGGCTAGGAT
>JALURD010000231.1 GCA_027057815.1 Acidilobaceae archaeon
CTTGCCGATAGAGTTGCGTCAGCCCTTGCGGGATCCCGGTGCAGGGTGGCCGTGATGGAGAGACATGGGGTTGTAGCCTATTCACCAGATTCTATCTACAGGGCGCTCGACGCTGTGGAAGCGATAGAGGACCTCGCCAGAATAGTTTACAGCGAGGCCTTAGTCTTAAGGAGCAGGTTAAACGTTTGACTCCCCTATAACGTATACGTATATGGTTCTCTGCCACCCTACACCGTCACCCAGGACTCTTACAGGCTTCCAGCCGGGTATGCTAAAGTCGAGGCTTACAACCCTAGTTCCTGGCTTGAGCTCCTTCTCCAGCTTGGGTTTCAGCCTCTCGTTCACGCTGGTAAGCAGGTACATGTAGACGACGGTGGCATCCGAAATGTCTTCCTGGAAGAAGTCACCTAGGATGAACTCTATCTTATCCTTAACGCCCGCGGCTTGTGCCTTAGCCATAGCCTCTTTTATGAGGTGCTCTCTAGCTTCAATGCAGACAGCCTTCTTGATAGGGTATCTCCTAGCGGCTTCAATTACTACTCTACCATCCCCGCAGCCGAGGTCATACAGAACGTCTCCTTCCCTCAGATCCATAGCCTCGAGGATACGTGGAAGGACATTTTTATTAGTTGGAACGTATGGGACGAAGATGTTACCCGTAATCCCGTAGGGCCACGTGAAGTTCCTGCTGTAGCGATCCCCCATAAGCCCAGCGCCCCAATCAAAGCAACTCGACTGAACCCTAAAATCGTGTCCCTCCTCCACGCATTTAACCGTAACCCATTACTCGGCCTTCCAAGCTAGCCATGCCATACACTATCTGGAAGTGGATGCGCCGAGGCGTTGCGGGATGCAAGACGAGCCCTCTAGAGCCATGGTGTGGCGCAAGGCGTTGGAGATAGCAGTGCCGTTGATGCTAGCCGAGTCTGTTGATAGCGTTCTCTGGATTGTGGACGCTTACTTCGTGGGTAGACTGGGAGACAAAGCCCTAGCAGCCGTCGCGTTAGGCGGCTACTTGGGTTGGATGATGTTCACTCTAGGCTCTATGTTCTACATGGGGGCTCTAGTGCTCGTCTCGCAAGCTGTAGGGGCTGGCAGGAAGGATATAGCTAAGAGGGTGGCTGGCGAGGCGCTTACTGCCAACCTCCTCATAGCAATCCCCCTCGCACTCGTGGCCTACGCGGCTTCTCCTCACCTCATAGGCATACTCGCTGGTGGCGGGGTGACTATTGAAACACAGGCCCTCGCCGTAGACTATTTTAGGGCACGGCTTGTGGGTCTGCCGTTCGCGTACGCTGGCCTGGTCCTCGGCGCGGTCTACAGGGGTTTCGGAGTTACAAGGCCCGTATTCACTTCAACGATAGTCTTCGCGGTATTCAACGCGGTCTTGGATCCTATACTCATCTTTGGACTCCTAGGGGCGCCAGCCCTTGGCGTAGCGGGGGCAGGTTATGCGTCGTCAGTCGCTAATATGGTTCTGGCGGTCATGTTATCGGTTTTGACGCCTAGATCCCTGGGCATATTGATCGCTCCAGCGGTTCCCGGAGCCTGGGCCATAAAAGCAGCTAGGGTTGGCGCACCTCCTCTATTAGAAAGGATCGCCGTGGTGTCCGCCCACCTAGCCTACCTTAGCGTTGTTGCACGCTGCGGCGACGTTGCCTTGGCAGCTCACTCCATAGGGGTGAGGGTGGAATCACTAGCTTTCCTTCCACTTTTCTCCATGGGCGAGGCGTCCGCTAGCCTAGTGGGTCAGCACATAGGTGCAGGGGACTTCAAGGGCGGAGAGAGGACGGGATGGCTCGTGTCGCAGTTATCACTAATTCTCGGATTAACCGTAGCGGTAATACTTGTAGCGGCTTCAGGTATTGTGCCTCAGGTATTTACCGATGATCCGACAGTTGAAGGTTTAGCCCGGGTCTATTTGATCATGGCAGCCCTCACTGAACCCTTCTATGCGGTATCCGAGACTCTACTAATGTCAATTAGAGGAGCAGGCAACACGCTTATACCAACGCTGGTTAACACTGGTAGCCTCTACGCACTTAGAGTCCCAGGCGCGATGCTCCTGCCGAAGATACTTGGCCCGAGTCTATGCGCTATAGGCGCCTGGCTTGCAATGGTCATAGATGTCATTGGTAGATCTGTGATAGCTGTAATGGTTTATAGGAGGCTCTTCAAGAGGCTAGTTAGAAGGTTACTCTAAGACACTTGACGCATGGGCCGAATATTGGCACTCACCCATCGCGGGGCACATAGAGCACTTTAAGGGCGAGGGGCGTGGCACGGGGTCTCTCTCGCCCCTCCAATACGCTAGTAGGCGTTCAAGTTTCTCTAGTGCTTCACTCCTAGCGAAGATCCACGTTGAGAGAGCCCAGCCATCTCCCATAGCGGGGCGAGGGCTCGACCTGAGCCTCATTAACGCTTCACGGAGTGCCTCAACGGATCTTGCGGCTGCAAACGCAAGTAGGGCCCTCTCAATGCCTACTGCCACGCCCGAAGCTTCAAGATAAACCCTATCATATAGGCTAGGCTTCAAGTTATCTCCCAGCCTCGCCCTAACAATTATTGTAGTACCGTTAATCGTGAGAACCGCGTGGGGTTTGGCGACTACGATTACACCATTG
>JALURD010000232.1 GCA_027057815.1 Acidilobaceae archaeon
CTCACGACTTTCGGGTCGCCCTCCCGCAGCCTAAGCGCCGCCGCGACAATAGGACTCCCGGTAGCGTGCCATCCCTGTGCGAAGAGGACGTTATAACCACGCATCCTCTTATACCTAGCAGTCACGTCAACTCGGAGTACTGTGAATGCCCCTCCGAGGTGCGGATAAGCATTAACATACGGGTAAGGAAAAGTAACGAAGAACTTAGGCCTACTAGGGTCTGGATCAGCCTCGAAGAGCCTTGCCTCGCGCCACCTTGCCTGCCACTTCTCCTCTATCCTCTTAAGCTCCTCCACAAGCTTAGGGTCGACATGAGGCCTAATGGACTCTCTCGCGGCGATCTCCCCTTCACTCAAGGCCCCGCCACCGTCCCACTAGGAAGTGTTCTTATTGAAACCCGGCGGGTGGAGGGGATATAAGCTGAGAAAATGTCCCCCTTCATCCCTCTTCTTCTAGCCTGGCCTCTAAGGCATCGTATACGTCAAGTATGCCCTCGCGCGTCCTCCTCTCGACTTTAAATCCCTCCCTGGTAAGCCTCGATACCGCCGCATCTACTATACGCACCATCTCCTCAAGGGCCTCTTCAAGTGCTTCCCTGGGGTCCTCGTCCTCACCTAGAAGCGTCTCGACGTACTCGTCTATCTCATCGCCGACTTTTAGTTCTACTACAGCCTTCCCCTCTTCAGTCTTTATTTCAACAACAAGCGGGGCTTCCGGGTGCCTAATGGTTAAGGCACCATTCGCCTCCTCGACTGTTAGCCCATATCTAGATGCTACCGCTTTAATGTCCTCAACCGCTTTATCTAACGGCACTGCTCTCACCCCCTCAGAAGCCTAACACGGCTATCCCTGCCTTTTGCCACTGCTTTAAATCCTAAGGTGCCTGACTTTAACCCCTTCATCTAGCTCGATTACTGCATAGTACCCTTTACTTAGGGGTCCCGCGTTGACTACGACAGTCTCTCCTACGCGGGCAGTTCCCCTTGACTCGTGGATATGGCCACACAAGTGGAGTTTCGGCTGGTAATTTTCGAGTAGCCTCCTTATTTCGGTTAATCCTCCCCTTATGCCAATGAATGTTTTATCGACTGCCCCCTTGGGTGGGTGGTGGCTCACTAGTACGTCAAGTTTATTTGTAATTCTTGACGCTAGCTTGCCTAGGCTTGACGATACATCCATACCTCCTACGCCAGCAAACGTTAGACCCTCCACTTCAACCACTTCACCATCAATGAGAATGCCTGACTGCCTGAGAATGCTTGCGACCCCCGCGTGATCCATGTTACCTGTAACTGCAACAGCCTTAACTCCAGCTTCTACTAAAGCATGGGCCGTGTCTTCACACTCGAAGTCGCCAGTCGCCACCACTATGTCGAAATCCTCAGACTCTAAGACCCTTAGGAGGTTTGCGGTAGAGCAGTGCACGTCACTCACATGCAGTATCCTCAAGGCTCCACACCCAATCTAGTCCTGAGGAAGAGCCTGAGCCTCTCGAGAGCCTTCATCTTTTCCCTTGATCCGAGCCTTGCAGACTCAATAGCCTCCTCTATAAGCCTGGCTGCCATAGCGGCAGTCTTCGGGTCGAAGCTCCTTGGTACACCATCCTTGCCCCCAACAGCGTAAGCGTAAAGATAAGGATTCAGCGGGTGAGTGACGGGATCCTTGTCGCTGGTGGGAACAGAGTACACAAGATCGGCGATGAGCGCGAGAGCCCTCAAGAGAACTGGGCCTAGCTTGGGAGCAAGTGCGAGTTCAACGTCATTAGTAGGGTTAAACTTGTAGACTTCTTCCAAGGCTTTGATGAGCCTTCTTTCGGGCCTCACAGGCTTATAGGTATAGACTGGCCTTCGCGGCACGTCCTGGACGTTGCCTACTATGTAATAGTCTAAGCTCCTGGCGCCTCTAGCCTTTCTATATGCCTCCCACAGTAGCCTCTCAAACCTCTTAGGCCCCTCGGCTATTATGTCCAGGTAGACCTTCCTAACCTCCCTGCTTTCAGGGCCTGTAGCGTTTAGAATAGTCCTTCCCGGTATACCTGCCACGCCGCTATGCGGTTTTTCAAGATCCTGCCTTGTCAGATGGTACCGTCTAGCTAGCCTGTGCTCAGTGTTCATGCCTTGCTGGACTACTAGAATCTTGCCCTTCTCCCCGACGAACACTGCATGGTGGTAGAGGTTGTAGCCATCCTGTATAAAGGAGGAGTCGATCCTTGCCGCGATCTTACTAAACCTAACTACCACATCGGGGTCTACGCCTAGCCTCTCAGCTAACGCCGCCTCCTCTGGAACCTCTCGCATCGCCTTTCCTTTGCCTCCTAAGACTATGAAGCCGTAATCCTCCTCTCTGCTTATCTCCCTGAGGATCCCTGTAAGTACCGTGGTACTGCCGCTGCTATCCCAATCCATCCCTATAACATTGTTGAACGCTTGGAACCATACTGGATCAGAGAGCCCCTCGATTAACGCGTTTGGCCCCTTAACTTCAACAATGTAAGCTACTATAGCCTTAGCTAGCCTCTTCATGTAATGTAACATCCACCTGGGCACATGTCCTCCATGGAGAGGCAGCTCTGCAGTGCCCGGCACTAGGGGCCCCCTTCCA
>JALURD010000233.1 GCA_027057815.1 Acidilobaceae archaeon
GGCTCGACAACATAGACCTCCCCCCTAAGGCCCAGGCCTCTGATTATGTGTCTGAGGAGGGACGCATCGCCGGGAGCGTCGTCTACAGTGTTTATGGTGTAGAGGGCTGGGCCCCAGCTCGACTGCGCTAAAATCATGCCGTCCCTCCAGGCCTCGGCGACAATGAGCTGGAGGTCCCTCCTAAAACTGCCCCCCTGGTATTTTGAGAAGTAGAGGCCGGTCCCAGTCTGTAGTTCCTTAAGGCCTTCCAGGGCTTCCTGTAAGTCGCCGCGGGCTACTCCCACAGATAGCCTTAGGAAGCCGCGTGCCATCATCTCCGCGGCGGCTCTAGGGGGATCCCAGGGCCTGGATAGTATGCTATGCTCAGCCTCCTCACTCACCCCTCGTGGTAGGTCTGGTAGTGCTATGACGAACCTCCACTCCTCTGGTACAGGGTGCCTGAGGAGTAGCCGGGGCCCCTCGGGGTCGGGGGATCCCGCGTCAGCCACGAACCCACCGTAAGAGAATGCTAGAGTGCCCACTCCTGAAACCTTCCCCCTGCCAAGCGCTAAAGCGAGCGACCTCACCCTCTCGGGCGTGCACTTGCTCCCCTTCAAAGCTTCAAGGGCGCAGGCCACGGCAAGCATGACTTGAGTAGTGCTTCCAAGACCCGCATGCCTCGGCGGGGCGCTGACTACGTCGACACACGCACGGCTGACGCTCATGATCTTCAGAACCTCGCGCGCTGCTGCCAAGTGCTCCTCAGGGCCTCTCAGGCGGGGTGACTCGCACCGCCTAGCCTCTACTATTAGCCTTGGCTCGGAGACGTAGAAGCCGGCACCACCCCAAGAGTACGGCCTCCCCTTACCCGCATAGTAGAAACCAGCGTGAAGCCTGGAACCGCCCACCACCCTAACAGAGCACACAGCATCTACACCCAATGACTCAACTCCCCAGTTGCTATATTGGGCTGGGCAAGAATAACCACAATTAGAAAACAAGCAGCAACCCGTGGGTGGTAGAGCTTTGGGAGGCGAGAAAGCATTCGAAGCCAGGTGGGTGTGTCCTAAATGCGGGGCTCCAAACCCTAGGGCCAGGAGGATAGCCGTGACGGGCGCGGGCCTCAGCAGGCTCCTCAACTGGCAACATATTGAATATGTTGCAGTATCGTGTAAGCGCTGCGGCTATACGGAGCTATACGACGCGGAAGTGGTTGGTGATGAGAGGAAGGCGATGGGGATCCTGGACCTCATACTGGGTGGCTGAAGGCAAACACGGTGTTTACAAGGTGTTACCTAGTGTTTTCGGGAAGGTACCATGGCCACCCCCTTAAAAGTTTTACCCCTAGATAAGTCAGCTAGCGGGGTGCCACGGCCGTGAGGATAGTAACTGTGAAGATGCCCGAGGTTTACATCGACGGTATCGACGAGCTAGTAAGGGCCGGAAGGTACAGCAGTAGAAGCGAAGCCATCAGAGTCGCCGTCAGGGAACTCCTCAAGAGGGAGCTATGGTCAGCGGGGATCCCAGCCGAGACCGTGCACACGGTACCCGCCGCGATACACCGCTCACTACACGTGGCGGAAACAGGCGACTACTGATAAACCAGGGCATCCTCTTTAAGATCAAATCCCACTCTCCTAAGGAAAGGCTCCTGAACGACGCCAGATTAAATTAAAGCACTATTTTTATAGTAATATATTGTGGAGACTGAAAAGATACAAGTTCCTCCTAGCCAGCTCCTCGGAGGCGCTTTCTAAGTTCTTTCCGGATTCTTTTCTATAGTTTTGAAGGCTTAAGCTCCCTTCTTATTGACCTTCTCAAGGGTTTTATTATCAGCTCTAGGAGGGGATCCCCCTCGTCGAGCCTCTTATAGCTCATAGGAGGCATCCAGCCGGGTATGATCCTCCTTACTTCGTCAAGCGTAACTGGCCTCGGGTACAGCGTGGGTTCAAGGACCTCAATGGCCATGGCCCTCTTAGCGCCCCTAATGTAGTCCCATGCGTCTTCCCCTATACCCGTCCCTGGCTTCCTTGTTTCAGCCCAGATCCTCTCAGGACTTGCCTGAAGTACCCTGCCAGCCCTGAATTCACCTACTATGCTCCTCACATTACCGCTAGTGTAAACGACAACTATGCTACCCTCGGGTATGGGGGGTAAGCCTGAGAGCTTCCTGAGCTCATACTTCTTTACGCCCGTAAATATTGCACGCGAGTACTTCGGCCTAATGCTCATCAAGTATATCTCCTCAATTAGTAACTCATCGCTTCCCGCCAAGGCACATCCTCCTTACAGTCTGTCCATGTCAGCAGTTAAAGCTGTAGGTGTTATTAGTCAAGCTGAGGGTTTAAGTGTTAGGGAGAACCTTAAACTATGGAATGCTCCGCTGCGCTATAATTTAAATTTCTGAAAGTCCATTATAGTAATTATAACTTGGGTCCCCGCCATGGCTGACCAAGCTTATGATATAGGCTCATTTATATGGTTTCTGTTCTGGCTCCTCTTACTGGCGACGATGCTCTCGCCCACTCTGTCATACCAGAGGCTAAGGGCTAGGAGGCTTGAGTTAATCAAGCTCATCGAGGAGAAGTATGGATGGCGGGTAGCAACGCTAATACATAGGCAGGAGAGGGTAGGCATTTTCGGGATACCCATCTACAGATTCATCGATATAGACGACTCTGAAGAAGTCCTTAGGGTGATCAGGAGTACGCCGCCCGAGAAGCCGATAGCGTTGATTCTACACACGCCCGGCGGGCTAGTTCTAGCTGCAGGACAGATAGCTAGGGCCTTGAAGAGGCATCCAGGCAAGAAGATAGTGATAGTGCCGCATTATGCCATGAGCGGCGGGACGTTGATAGCCCTGGCAGCTGACGAGATACTCATGGACAAGAACGCAGTCTTAGGCCCCCTAGACCCCCAGCTAAGCCTTGGACCCGGCGTGACTGTGCCAGCACCTAGCATACTAAAGGTGGCTGAGTTAAAGGGCGACAAGGCCGATGATAGGACCCTCATTTACGCAGACATAGCCAAAAAGGCTATCGAGGAAATGCAGGAACTCATAATAGAGCTGTTAGAGGATAAGGTTGGCAGGGAGAAGGCCGAGGAACTCGCGAGACTCTTAACTGAGGGCAGGTGGACGCACGACTATCCTATAACCTTTGAGAAAGCCAAGGAACTAGGCCTGCCAGTTAAGGACGAGGTGCCTCAAGAGGTCTACGAACTCATGAGACTCTACCCGCAGACACTTCAGCCAAGGCCGGGAGTTGAGTACCTGCCCCATCCGATACAGGGTCCTCCAAGGACTCCAAGGTCTCACGGACTTGCCTAATTTTAGAGTGAAGACTCCCCCAGCGGTAATGCTATGTATAGAGGAGGACATCCAAAATTATAGACATAGAAATTATGACTCCCAGGGCTAGGTTTACATTGAAAGCCTTGGGGATAAAGTCGAGGTCTCTCCGTACTAGTGCATGCTGATATACGACTAGGATTACCGCTAGTACAAGCCCTACCAGGGCGGGCCCGTCGAGTCCCCTGATGGGTATACTAGTTGCGAGTAGTACAAGGAACAGGGCATGGAAGGCAAGGCTAATCTTCAAGGCGGCGTTGATGCCTAGTATTGCGGGCACGCTTCCTAGCCCGTGTTTCCTGTCAAAATCCAGGTCCATGATAGCATAGTACACGTCGAAGCCTGCAACCCAGAAGGTCACGGCTGCAACGTACTCCCAGGGGACCCTGGAGAGGGCGTCGGCCAGGCTCGACGCTTGGCCTCCATAGGCGGCTATGGCGCCTCCGAAGACTACTAGGCCCAGGACTAGGCCTAGATGCAGGTGTGGGAGCCAGTGGAGTCTCTTGGCGTGGGGGTAGGTTATCGCTGCTATCCATAGGAGGGGGCTTAGGAGGAGGGCATACCAGTTTAGCATTGCAGCTGACGCATAATACAGGATGCTACCTATAACTACTATGAGCCAGGCCTCTCTGATTGTAACGCTTCCAGTTACGAGGGGGCGCCTATTTGTCCTGGGGTTGAGTTTGTCGATGTCGAGGTCGGCTATGTTATTGTAGGCCATGCCGGCGGAGCGGAGGCCTAGAACGGCGAGAGCTATTAACACGAGTATCCTGGGATCACCGAGGCTCTCCGGGTACGCTACAGCTGCCCCGGCGTATGCGAAAGGGAGGCTGAAGAGTGTGTGCTCAAGCCTGAGTAGCCTCACTATCGCCTTAGCCTTCCCCTTCCCCTTTAGCCCGCCGGGATCCCACGGAGCCATTGCCTCCACCCAGCCCGAGCCTATCCAGTATCCTGGCGACTTTACTGGTAACCTCAGGGTCGGGCTTAACCTCTTCAGGCCACTCCTTCATCCCGTACTCCTCCGGGAACTTCCTAGTAGCGTCTATCCCTAGCTTACTTCCATACCCTGGAATGGGCGTTGCGGGGTCCAGGTGGTCGGTGTGGGTTCCAGGAATTACAACCACGTCCCTCTGGGGATCGACGTTAGCTGAGACCGCCCAGATTACTTGATTGATGTCGTGTACATTCACGTCCTCATCAACCACTATTATGATCTTTGTGAGGGAGGTTTGGCCGAGACCCCAAAGCGCCATCATTACCTTCTTCGCGTGGCCCGGGTAAGATTTCCTTATAGAAACTATCATCAGCCCCTGGAAGACCCCGTATTCTGGAAGGTTTATGTCGACTATTTCAGGCAGTACTGTTCTAAGGATTGGGAGGAAGACTCTCTCCACGGCTTTGCCTAGATATGCGTCCTCAAGTACCGGTTTGCCGACAATTGTGCCGACGAAAATTGGGTCCCTCCTCATCCAAATTCTCTCCACGGTCATAACTGGGAATTTGTGGATGGGCTTGTCGTAGTAGCCCCAATGGTCCCCGAAGGGTCCCTCGTCGGCTTCCCTGCCTGGCTCAACGTATCCCTCAACGACAACCTCAGCGCTTGAAGGGACTAGGATTTCGCTCGGCAGTTTGTAGACGCTTACTCCCCTCCCGGCCAGGAAGCCGGCGAAGAGCAGTTTGTCCATCGGGTAGGGCACAGGCATGACGCCAGCAATCATGGCTGCAGGCTCAGCACCAATAACAATGGCGACCGGAAGGGGCTCCCTCCTTCTGGAAGCTTCGAGGTAGGCTAGCCTGCCCCTCTTGTGGAGCTGCCAGTGGATAACGGCCTCCCTAGAGCTTCTAATCATGACCCTATAGACTCCTATATTGGTCACGCCAGTAGCCGGGTCTCTCACGTAGACCTGCCCGAATGTGATGTAACGGCCGCCATCGCCGGGCCAGGTCTTGAACGCTGGAAGCGAGTTCAGGTCAACCTTATCGCCCTCGACAACGTTGTCTGTAAAGTCTGCTTTGCGGACCTTCTTAGGCGTGAACTTACCTATATCTAGGGCCTCCCTCAGGCTCGAAAGCTTCTCACCTAAACTAGTTGGTGGGGGCTTCCAGAACATAGACACCATGCGCTCTCCAATCTCTTCGAAGCGGTCAACGCCCAAAGCCAACTTGATCCTATCCATCGAGCCGAAGAGGTTCCCAGCAACCCTCCACCCCTGATAGCCTGCAACATTCTCAATTAAGACCGCTGGGCCCCTCCGAAGCATCACCTGTCTAAGCAACTCTGGGATCTCTAGGACAGGGCTCAGGGGATCCCTAACCCTCACTAAGTCCCCGCGCTCCTCGAGAGCGGACAGAAAGCTCCTCAAATCGTCAAAAGCCACTTGTATGGCACCTCCCAGGGCTCCAACTCAGTCTTGGGGTCTGCTTGAGGCGATGCTGCTCAATGACCTATAAAGGGCTGGTAGTCTTTCACTCTTAGGAATGGATTTGAGGTCTATAACAGCCTCTATCCTGGCGGGTGGGTGCGACAATACATAGACGCGGTCGCTATACTCCGAGACAACCTCGAAGTTGTGATCCACAACTACAACAGTCTTTCCCTCCCTCTTGGCTACATTGTATAGGGACTCCATTAGGGACCTCCGTGTGGCGACGTCGAGTCCTGCCAGGGGCTCGTCGAGTAGAAGTATGTCCGGGTCAAGGACAAGTACTCTAGCTATAGCAGCCTTCCTCGCAGTGCCACCGCTCACCTCCCACGGGTACTTGTCGAGGTGCTCGACGAAATTGAGGAGTCTGGCAGCCCACTCTACCCGCCTCGCAATCTCCCTACGTGGAATCCTCCTATACAGTAGGCCCAGGGCTATGTTTTCCCGGAGCCTCTTCCAGGGAAGTAGAAGGTTGTCCTGGAATACTATCTTCACGACGCCTCGGGCCTCCACCTCCCCCTTATCAGGAGCCTCGAGTCCAGCGAGTATCCTGAGGAGCGTTGTTTTACCCGAGCCGTTCGGGCCGACTATAGCTACGACCTCCCCCCTTCTAACTGATAGGCTCACACCCGCTAAAACAGTCAAGCCATTGAAGCTCTTCCATATACCTCTGGCCTTGAGCGTTATGTCTCCACCCTCCATCTCGACGCCTTCACCTCTAGATGTTCTAGGACCCCCTTGTCGAGCGCTATCATTAGAGCGACCAGTAGCATACCCCAACCAAAGACTCCCTCCGGCTCGGCTAGGCTATAGTAGTTAGATATCATGAACCCTATACCCCCTGAAGCGCCGAAGGCCTCTGCCACCACGCTGATCCTCAGTGCCACGCCCAGGGCGGCCCTCGAGGCGCCAGCTAGGCTCGGAGCCAGGCTGGGTAGGAGGAAGTCTAGGAAATACCTGGATCTAGGAACCTCGAGCACTGCTGCGAGCTCTGCAAGCCTTTTGCTGGAGGATTCAAGCCCTGATACTACCGATGATAGTACTATGGGCAGTGAGACCGAGGCAGCCACTAATACAGGCGGCAACGGGCTCAGAACGCCGAAGAGCATTACAAAGACGACTATCCAAATGAGTACGGATATGCTTTGGAGGATGGTGTTTAAAGCTTTAACCAGTCCGCGCGTTGTCTCTGAGACTGTGTAAAGGAGCCCCAGACCCACAGCTACCGCGAATCCTATTGTAAAACCTGCGAAGCTCCTAGCTAATGTAACTAGGGTATTATAAGCTACCCTCGACACGCCCTCACCGTAAAGGAACCGCAGAGAAGCGATAGGGCTAGGTATAGCGTATGGGTAGAGCAAACTCAGTGCCTGCCAGGTGGCGAGTATTAACGCCAAAGCTCCTAGCCAGCTAGCCAGAATGCCCCGCTGGCCAGGCTTTCCGGTTCTGATGAGATGTAGCCGCCCTCCTTGGCCAGCATCCACACTGCTATGGAGTTGTCTACCATCTCTTTTGTCAGATACGTTGCCTCTTCCATCTTGAGCCTCTCCCAGCAAAGCCTGGCAGCCTCCTCGCTTAGCCCATACTGCTCCGTCAGAATGCGCTTGGCTAGGTCACTATTAGAATTCCACAGCTTAGCAGCCTCACTCCTAGCCTTCAGTAGCTTCTCGACTAGTTCCTTGTTGGCATTAGCCCAGTCAGCCCTGGCCGCGTAGACTATCATTACCCCATTATTGCCCACATGGCCCTCCCACCTACTCCACAGGTTCTGGTACGTGACTAGAATCCTACCGCCGTAGTCCGCAACTAGTTGGGAGACGAATGGCTCCCAAATGACTACAGCGTCTACTTCACCCTTTTTGAACGCGTCCACCAGCTGCGGGGGTGGAGCGTTTACAACTAGCTCATCCACGTCGACGCCGTAGAGGGACTTCATGTAGGCACGAAACATTGCATAGGTGCCTGTAGGTTTGAAAGCGCCTATAGTGGCGTTGTTAAAGAGGTCCTCAACTTTAACTATAGCAGTTCCACTCCTTATAACGACGGCCTGGTTCTGGTAGAAGTCAACCGCAAGTACCACTATGTCTGAGCCCTTCTCCCTGAGTTTAGCTACAAATTCTACTGGTATAATTGCAACATCAATGTCTCCATGGGTTAATGCATTGGCTAAGTCTAAAGTACTGGTGAAGAGAATAACCTCAGCTTTGAAGCCATACTTTTCGTCTAGAGCTTCGGCCTTTATCACATCCAAGCTAGATATTCCACCCCTCAGGGTACCTATCTTAATTAGAGGAGCTTCTTCAACAGAAGTCCCTTGCTGGCTATACATTATTAGGAAGTTGATGCCAGCAATCACTGATACAACAACTATAATAGCCACTATCACAGCAATGTACTTGATCTCCACATGCACCACCCTCGAGTGGTGCAGTGGGAGCACGAGCGGGGAAATTAAAGGTTGACCGAGTAGCTCAGAATATACTTTAAACTCGTTATGGGGTCTCCCTGTCAGC
>JALURD010000234.1 GCA_027057815.1 Acidilobaceae archaeon
AGAGTATGGGGGCCTGAACGTCCAGGTCTAGTACCTCCGCTGATTTGGGCGTCTTATCTATGAGCGTTGGCGGGTAGAGGAAGCGCGTCGGGGATCCCCACTGTATTACCCGGGCGCCCCTGGCCCGCGCGTCCCGGACCATCCTTTCGGCCTTCTCAACCAGGTACCTTCCTATCAGCGGGCCTACATCTATACCCGGCTTTAGGGGATCCCCTGCCCTGAGCTTCTCCATCTCATCCTCTATAACGTCTACCAAAGCGTCGTGGACGCCCTTCTCCACTATAACCCACGCGGTTGAGCAGCACGCCTGACCCGCATGCCTGAAGCGAGACCTGACTATAGCCCTCGCCGCTTCCTCCAAGTCAGCACCTGATAGCACTATCGCAGCGGTTCTCCCCATACTATTCACGAGAACCCTGCGACCCCACGCCTGCCTCCAAAGGCTGGATGCCGTGATTGAGGATGCATATGCAACCACTAGCGACACCCTGGCGTCGGATGCCAGGAGGGATCCCAGCCCGCCACCCGGTCCAAGGATTAGTGCAACGTGAGGTGCCAGGCCTGTAGATGCCAATGCCTTAACCAACTCGACGGTGGCAAGGGGCGCCTTCATGCTAGGCTTGACTAGGGCAGGCACCCCGTTAAGGAGGAGATAGGATAGCGCTGCGGCGGGCGCCGATAGGGGGGCAGTATAGGGAGCTATTACAAGGCCTACCCCGGGGATCCTCCTTATCCCCGCTTCGAAGCCCGCGCCTACAGGGATCCTATAGTAGCCCCTCACCACAGGCCAGGGGTCCTCGAGTATCTCTGCGGCTCTCGACACCTCCTCCGAGGCCTCACGCTTATTCATGCCCGCGTCCTTAGCTAGAACATCCACTAGCTCCTCCTCAATGGAGAAGAGGGTCTCGGAGGCCTCTCTAAGGTACCCGGCCACCTCATCGGGACCCATTGAGGCGAGCGCGTCCTGGGAGGCCAGGAGGGCTCCAACCACTTCTCTAGCCTCGGAGGGGGAGGTAACGGTTACCCAGGCTAGGAAGCCGCCCATTGGCGATTGAATGGGAACCTCGACGTCGCCGCCAAGCCGTCTCCCCTTGTAGAAGCCCTCTACCCTCTCCAGGCTCTCTTTACTCACTTCTTGCCACCCTCTAACCTGGATATGTGTGATCCCACAGGCTCGTCTTCGTATCCCATACTCCGCGATACGTACACCGCTATGGCGAATAGGGCGTCACTAGCCCTATTCATAATCTTAAGTAGGACCCCGTCTACACTAAAGCCCGTCCGCTGCAGCGCAACTAGCCTCCTCTCAGCACGCCTTACAACCGCCCGGGCCACGTGAAGCGCCGCCGCCGGGATAGGCCCACCGGGTAGTATGAAGTTCCTGAGTGGGGCCTTACCGTAGTATTTGTCTGTCACCGACTCCAGCCATTTCACGTGTTCCTCGCCAACCACCTTCTTGCCTCCTGTTAAATGTAAGCCCACGTGGAATAGGATATCCTGGACTACGGCTAAGTCCTTCGATACTTCCTCTAGCCAGGAGGGCACCAGCGAGCGGGCCAGGCCTAGGTAGCTGGTTGCCTCGTCGAGGCTGCCCAGGAACTCTATTATCGGGTGATCCTTTGGGACCCTGCCACCCGCTAACCTGCAGAACGTCTCCCCTTCGTCACCTGTCCTTGTATAGAGGCTCACTCCGAGGTTCACCCGCCAGGCTGCCACTGGTAGCTTGGCTCCTAATCACTCTGCATCAATGTCCCTCCTCGAAAGCTTCAAGGCGGCCCCGATGACGTCGCCGAGGCTTCGGGCCCGTCCTAGAACTTTGAGTGCCTCCTCCCCGCCCAGCTGGGATGCTATTATGTCGAGTCCCCTCAGGAGCATCTCTTGCTCCCATGACTGGGGACCGCAGCCCCTCCTAGCATAGTAGAGGCTGACAGCCTCCTTGTAACTCAAGCCCTTCTCAACTATGAGGTATGAGGCTAGGAGGGTTCCCGTCCTGCCGCAGCCAGCGTGGCAGTGCACGTACACCTTCCTGCCAGCCCTAACAAGCTCGATCACCTTAACTAGAGCCTTGTAGAAGTTGCTTATGGGCTCGACGCTGAAATCCTCAATAGGATAGCAATATACAACCGCTTCGCCGGCGTCAACGGGGCACGTGGGGTCCAGGCAAACCACGGCATCGAACCCTTCTACTTTAATACATCCAGGACCACCAGCCACGTAGTCATCTATGAAGGCGGGGCTGGACACTGTGAGATCCCCACCCCACGAGGCCCGTATGCGACTTTAACTAGTCGACTACAAAACTGGCGCAATGTAGAACATCAAAATGAGCCACATGTAATGCGCTGTAGCTGAGGCTGCTATACCCCATCGGTGAGCTGTATAACCTAACAGTAAGCCTGCAATGAGCGCGGCTAGCACGAATACTAGCATTCCCGAGGCTATATGACCTAGCGCGTAGAAGCCACTAGAGAGCCACCAAGGCAAACCTATGCTTTTCAAGATAATCTCCTGAACGACGCCCCTCCAGTATATCTCTTCAAAGAGGGAAGCCAGGCCCAGCGTAATCAACGTAGCTGCATTAGTTTTAACAACACTGTAAACCGCCTCAACTTCAACACTCCTCCCTATGATACCTGCAGCTATGTTACCAGCGTAGAAGACCGCGTAGAGAACGGCTGCTACTCCTAGGCCTTTCATTATATTACTCAAGCTCAGCCTAAACGTAGACGCTAACCTTCCCCTAAAAACGATGGCAGAAACGCCTGTCAGCGCTGCCGCAGTTAAAGTGATAAAATACACTATTCTATCAAAAGCGTAGGCCATCACCAGGTTGAATACTAGGGGCCCTAACGTGATAACCAGTAGTTTAGAGCTATTCCTTGCCAGCACCTCCAAGTGGTGGCACCAAGCGGCTTAGACTCGCTCTCCACGGCTTTTCAAGTTACCCCGTGCATGACACCTTAACGCTTCCAACATCGTATTCTACGATTACCACTGGTCCCTCTCCCGGATCACAGTCTATTGAAGCACTGCCTGTGTACTGGTTTGATGGCTTCAGCTTGACATCCGCGCTTGACCCGTCTATATGTATAGAAGCCTCACCTATGTCAATACTAACCTCCATACTCGATGCGACCGGCAAGCTAACCCCTCTAACTTTAACCTCGCCCGTGTCCACACTCACATCAACAGAATCCCTGAAAGTTGAGTCCCTTATCTCAACCATGCCTACATTCACACTTAAGCTAGCCTCGCGCGCGTCAATGCCCCTCACGAGCACTCTGCCGACGTCGACGCTTACATCTAGGTATTCTAGTTTTCCTGGAACCTTTAGCGTCACAACGGGTCCTTCCCCACTTCCAACTTTACATAAATATTTAATTTTTATCAACAAGGTTTCTCCGTCTCTATTAACATTATACGTAACGCAGTCCTCAATGTATTCCAGCCTTGCAACAAGGTCATTATCCTTGCCTTCAACTATTTCAACGCTTCCCACATCAACGTCAACTTCGATGCTCGATGCTGCTGGACCTTGGTAGATAACCTTTGAAACGAAGTCACCCCTATCCCATGGAACCCATACTGGACGAGTTAGAATCAGCATCGACGCTATTGCCACTACTACCAGGATAGCTGAAGCGACAACAAGTTTGACCGTGAAAGAAGTCAAGCCAGCACACCTCCTAAGTTTCGAGGCTCTCGCGGAGCCTCTCGATGGCTTCTCTGAGCCTCCTTATCTCATCCGCTACGTCGACTTCTCGAGCGGCTTTTTCCAGCAGCGTCTCACGCTCCTTAAGCCAGTCCCTGACCAGTTTAGCCCAGAAGACGACGGCGATACTGAGAAGAATGAAGACTATCCCTCCCCCGGCTATGCCCGCGGATTCTATTAATGCTAGCGAGACTCCCCCAAGTATCGCCCAAACAATAACTGTAACAACGAGAAATACAACATCAAGCCTCTTAACTTCCTCGCCTAAGTCGACTTTCCTACTCATCTCCCCCACCTCTGCATCGATCTAGGAGAGAGACTAGGCTGCTGGGCGTGACCCTCAACTCTCCAAGCCAGGCCAGCTTGTAGAACCTCTTCGCCACAGCCTTCCCCTTCTCCAGCACCACAGTGGACTTTACTATCCCAGCGCTCTCCAGCTTCTTTAAGTGAATCTTCGCCAGCGCCCTCGACACCCCAAGGGCTGAGGCTATTTCCGCTAAGTACATCTCCCCATGCCTTGCCAGCAGGGCTACCATAGCCAGGCGGATAGGGTGGGCTAAACCATCCATTAGCCTCGCCAGCTCCTCCAACTCTCTGCAACTAGAATCCACACCCCTGCCCCTGCGTAACAGAGAGTATACTAGTAATAAAAAGATTACGCGTATTAAATAGAAAATATTAAAGTTAGTGTGTTCTACCATGCTTCTTGGGAACCATTATTATCCTGTCGAATTCCAGGACAACCTCTCCCCTTTGATTATAGGCTCTCGTCTTGAGCCTAACTATGCCAAAACCAGGCCTACTCCTGGACTCCCGAGCTTCAACAACTTCAGCCTCCGCATATATAGTGTCCCCCGAGAAAACCGGACGCCTAAACTTAACGTTCTCAAGTCCAAGCATGAATCCCCTAGCTGAGAGGTGTGAAGTAAGGCCAACTGCTATCGCTAAAGTGAGTATGCCGTTCACAACTAGACGGCCATGGAAGGGATCCCCCGAATAATGCTTTTCAACGTAGTCTTTATTAAAGTGTATTTGGTTTACATTATTTGTTAAAAGACTAAACCATATATTATCCACGTCAGTAAGCGTACGTCCCACCGGGCTCTTGAACTTGAAACCCGGCTTCAGATCTTCAAAGTAGAATGCCTCTGCAAACCCGCTCTCCGCCAACATATACCACCTCTTAATTAATCGTTGTCAGTCATAGTTACCGGGTTCAAGTCCACCCTTAAACCTTAGCCGCAAGCTCTAAGTGCAGAAATACGTCTCTGTTAATATGGCGAGTATATTAACGCGCGATAATGATAGGCATAAGATGGACTCGCTATGCCCGGAGACTTAGACGCTAACCCCGGGCATTGGGGTTGCCAAGGGTGATTGCGTCATGCTGTCTGAATTGCATGAAGCGTCGAAGAGTTTCAAGGCCAAGATAGCCGTAGTTCCCATAGATTCCCTTAAATCCCACGAGCAAATAGTAGAGGACCACGTCAAGGAGCTAATGAATGATATCAGGAAGAGAGGTATTCTAATAAAGCCTATTCTGGTAGACGCAAAAACGATGATCGTCCTCGACGGTCACCATCGCGTTGAAGCCCTCAGAAGACTTGGAAGGAAACTTATCCCCGCTGTTCTAGTTGATTATGACGATGAATGTGTTACCGTGTCTTCGTGGAGACCAGACTGGAAAGTCTCCAAGGAACTCGTGCGCAGAGCAGGACTTAGCGGGCAGCTGCTCCCGCCAAAGACTAGCAGGCATAGAGTGTGCTTTGAGATTCCAGAAGTTAACTACCCAATTGAGAAGCTGTAACCGCCCGGGGGAGAGGTCTCTCGGGGGTGTTGGACTGTGAAAGTGAGGTTAGTTGATGTCGAGGCTCTTAAAGTGGAAAAAGCCCTGGAGCTCTCTGAGGTCCTTGGCCTGATTAGGGATATTCTGAGAGAAGGGGGAGTATCGCGGACTATAGTAGTCGATGGAGACAAAATAGTTGACGGCCTAGACCTGTATGAAGCTTTGAGGAGGCTGGGCGTGACAAGAGTGCCCGTCTCTGAAGGCGGCCCTGTGGATGTCTTTGTGCCCCTAGACCTTTTAGGTTTCTACGACGAAGTTAAAGGGGATCCCTACAGAGTCTACGATAGCACTGTAGAATTACTATACCGCAATTGGCCTACGCCCGTGTTTAAGCTTCGCTCGCTGTCAAAGAACGGCTACAGGGTTTGGGCTAAGTGGGAGGCATTTAACCCCTTCAGCTGGAGCGTGAAAGACAGGATCGGATGGTACATGTTCATTGATGCAGTAAAGAGAGGGAAAATGAGCAAGATACTCTACGAAGCCACCTCCACCAACACCGGCATGGCGCTAGCGGCAATGGCAGCCGCCTACAGAGTTAAAGCCAAACTCTACCTGCCGTCATCTATACAGAAGGTGAGCGACGTCTTCCTCAAGGTCATGGGAGCTGAAGTGGTTAGAATGCCTAAACCACTCACAGTAGACTTCATAGACGATGTAGACCGTGACGCAAAGCGGGATGGCGCCGCGCACTTAAACCAATTCGAGAATGACAGGAACTTTGAGGTCCACCTAAGATACACCGCAAAGGAGCTCGATCTACAATTATCTTCCAAGGGCATACTGCCCCGAGCAATAATCGGAGGAATAGGTACATCAGGCCACATGTCAGCCATATCCCTATACTTTAAGAGTAAATACAGGGGTAAAGTCAAGATCATCGGAGTCCAGCCTGCGCCAGGCCACACCATTCCCGGCATTAGGCGCGTGGAAACCGGTATGAAGTGGATCCACATGACCGAGTTCGACGAAATCATAGACGTAACCAGAGATGAGGCCATCGAGGCAGCTATAAGGATAGCGAGAAGCGAAGGCATACTCATAGGCCTCAGCAGCGGAGCGGTAACCCGAGCATTCGAGAAACTAGTCGAGGAAGGCAAACTGGAGGAGGGAGACTATGTACTAGTATATCCCGACAACGGCCTCAAATACGCCGAGCAATTCACTGAGTACCTAAAGAAGAAAGGCGAAATCTAAAACCTTAAGTTACTAACTTTACTCACAAATCTATATTTCTATTTATGTTCTAACTTAATTTTTCGCTGCTCCTTTTAAGATGCCGACTTCAACCTTTACTTCATAATAAACGAAGTCGCTTCATACATTCTAACATTTTGAAGATAACGCGTAAATTCCTTAGAAAGGGGAACCGAAGCTACTAATATGCGGTGAAAATACGTGAAGGCCAGGTACAAGTAAAATTAAAGCTTCCCTAAGGTTGAGTAGGATATCCTTTCTAACTCCCGGCCTTGCACTCTTCACTGCAGGCATTCTATTGGAGACATGGGTTGGCGGGAAGGCGGGAGCCAGGCCTAGCTGTCTTGGGTTATTCTGGGTTGACCTTGATAATGCTGGCTACGTATTACTCTAGCGAATATTTTGATTGCGAGGGCAGCGTTTTTGAACCGGAATTATAATAAATTTAGTGGAGACTGTAGGGCGTGAACTCTACTAAAACCGAGGGCCTCTTCTCAGAGGGATCCTACCTGCTCGCTGGCCAGGTAGCCAAAGCGTAACGTGTAATCAACCACTCGGCGGCCTCCTCCCATGAACTAAGGCCCCTATAAAGCTAATGAGGATCCCTATGAACCCAACGCTTAGAACGACCTTCTCACTCTCCAAGTCACTCGATAAGTCTTCAAGCATGACACCCATCCATATGAGGACCGCAACCATGTAGACCGTGACCCCCAACCTCCAAAGGTCCGCCATTAACTGTCACCGAGCCCCTCAGGTAAATCCGCCCATTCCTGTTTAGTCTAAAATCCTCCAGTTTTTAAAAACATCTCATCAGTGAGAGCACATCACAAGAGCGTCCTTGGCAAGACCTTCAGTAAACCCCTTGTCAGTGATGAGAGGGCCCGCCGGCACGTTTCCGTCGAGTGAAAGTCTTCCATTGAACCCGCTCCTCTTGGAAGCTTAGCTTAGGATCCATCTTGAAGATCATCTGATTGATTTTTAGCTGGCAACGTGCTCGTAACAGTCGCACAGATTATATCTTAAAACGCTTTCCTCGAAGTCTTAAAGCATTTGAATATCTTCTCTAACCCCGGCTTTCAGGTAAATAGACATTAACCACGTGCATCTTTTATACGAGGTATAGGTGCATGCTAACCTATATTTAGCCTCGCGAGATTAATAGCTTCTTTTATATTAATAAAAATGGAGAAAGATTACAAAACAAGGTGTTTGTGGCGGGCCCGCCGCGAGTTTGAACACGAAATCCCACGGCTTCGCAGACCCAAGCTATAAATACCCGAGTTGCATAAATCTATGAAGAAATGCAACACCTGCTCCAGCACGATAATCATATAGGAGGCTCACTCCCGATGATAATGCAATATCTGAGAGGGTAAAGGCTTAGAGCCTCTATTAGTCATATTAGGGATGGGGAGAAGGGTTGTCTAAGGTTATACGTGTCAGGTATGAGAAGGGAGTACTTAAGCCCCTGGAGCCTCTGGACCTTCG
>JALURD010000235.1 GCA_027057815.1 Acidilobaceae archaeon
CGGCTGTAGTGGGACGGGCCCCGAGCCCCGGCTGGGGCCCGGGGCCCGTCCCACTACAGCCGGGCGCTCTGCCGCTGAGCTACGGCGGGCCCCTACAGGGGCCACTCGAATCCATGGCCGCTGGGGGGTTTAAGCGTTTCAGGGTCGGATACGGCCACACTCGTCACCCGTCAGGTAAGCCCACCTCTCGTCATCCCCCCTCTGTTATGTTGTCGGCTACGCGGGCTATGAATTCTCTTAGCTCGTCGAGTATGCCTAGGGCGTAGGCCTTGGATAGCGCGTGCTCCAGCATCCGCTCAGCCTCGTCTATTAGCGCCTCGTTCTCGGGGTCTCGTTGCGCCATCTTGAGCGCGTATGACGCTCTGTAAAGCGGGGCGAGCACTTCAGCCTTTGTCCTCGGGTCAAGCTTCTGCCACTTCCTGGTGCATTGCATCAGGTACGCGCTGGCCACCATGCTACTAACGAAGGCAAGCCTGGACTCCGCGCCAGGCGAGAGCCGTGCCCCTTCGGCGGCCTGCACGAGAGATCCCAGGATAGAGGCGACCCGCCAGGCGTCGCTGCACAGCTTCTTTCTCCTCTCAAGGAGCATCTCCCTCAAATCCGGGTCCATGGACTCCAAGAAGCCTGCTAGCTTCTCAATGGCTTCCTCCAGCGACTCCACCCAGTAAAGTTCACCCATTAGCTTCTCGAACGCCTCTTCTACGGGATCCCCTGCCAAGTCTCCGGTGCACCCTCATATACTCCGGAGGCGTGGCGCCCTTAAACTCCACACGCAGAGACGGGGCAACCGGGCGGAGTGGAGGTCTGGAATGTCAGGCGTGGGTGTGGAGAGACTACTCAAGCTCCCACCTAGAATAAAGGTGCTCGAAGCCTCGGGCGCTATAGCTGATGGGAGGGTCAAGATAGTCAAGAAGAGGAATGGGACGGTTATAGCTAAAGTCTCATCCTCAATGGGGGACCGGGAGTACACGGTAATAGTCAAGAGAGCCAACGGTGAGATATTCAGAGTCTACAGCGACGATAACGGAACCAAATACAGGAATTACATAGGATACCCCATCATAGCCGTCCTGATGTTGGAGGGGATTCTACCTAGGAGGCACGACATAGAGGAAGCGTTATCAGGTATTAACTGGAGAGAACTGAATGAAAAATACAAACGCTACGTAATAGTAGAGGGTATCGTGTTATCAGATGCGGAGGCTAAGGGGGTCCCCAGAGATGATATAAGAGCGTTCGTCGGCGACATAATGTCAAAACTCTCCGGGCTCAAGTTAATCTATGACCCCTCACTAGTTGAGAAACTCAGAGTATGGTTGTAGAAACCTGCCGCCTCCGGCCTTATGACGCGCCGGATGCACTCAGGTGGCACCCAGTCGACGACGTAGACGACTTTACTCGCCATCACGGGCTTAAGCCCCTTCTCTTTCAAGCATTTAACGTCAACCTCAAGTACCACAACATCGCTTCCATGCCTCCTGCCTACTTCTGCAGCAATCTCGGGCGTAGGGGAGAGGTGTACCTTGAGCCTTTTCATTGGGAGAATCCCTTTGGCTCTAATTGAAGGGAGGTTCGAGGAGACAGTCCCATGGTATAAGAGCCCTGGAGGCTCTCCTGGGAGGGGCTCCACTTCAACATTAATAGTGTGACCATAGCGCGCTCTTATCTTGCCGCCTGAGACCTCAAACCTGCCCTTTGGATCCAGAGCGGCGAGTGCCTCAATGTGCCACCTCTCAACCCACTTGTACCCCGAGAGCCTCCTAAGCGCAGAGACGAGTTCATCTATCGATGCCCACCCCTTCCTATCAACCTTGACTCCGTAACTCTCCGGGAAGTGGCGGAGGATCCCACTGACAAGCTTTGAAAGCTTAACCCTAAGCTCTCCCGGGAGGCTAGCCTCGACCCCGCCAGGGCACTTAGAGGGATCCTCTGAGTACCCTCCATCCCTACACTTATACATGGCCTTCATTCCCGTCCACCTCTCAGACTCTCAGAGTTCATCCTAATAGAGGGGTCCTGGAGCCGACACGATTAAGCTATGGGACGTAATCGAGTTTGGTCGCCCTGCAGGCAGGGCAGAGGAAAACACGTTTCACCGCCTCATCAGGCAAGCCAGCCTTCCGGAGTTTGCGTGCAACAGCCTCCACCTGTTTTCGGGGGCCCACCACAGCCCCGCAGGCAGGGCACCTATGCGGCTCGCTCCATGCAACCCTCTCCCGCGAGCGTCTTAGGGGGTGGGTGAGCCACCGCGCTGTTACCGCGTCTACTGGGCATACTGCGAGGCATTCCATGCATCCTATGCACCTGTTGCTATCGAAGATTAGCTCAAAGAATTCAGGTGGCTCCCTAAGCCTCATGGCACCGGTGGGGCACGCTTTAGCACAGGCGCCGCAGAGGGTGCACTCGTCATGATTGATTCCAATGCTGCCAGCGAACGGGTACAAGGAGTCGAGGGGTGTGCTCACATGAGCGGAGGAGCTCGCCTTTCTGGAAGCCTCCAGAAGACGGTCTAGGCTTGGGGCCCTCCATGCAATACCAGAGGCCTCCGCCTCCAGTAGCCAGGCAGGGGAGGAAT
>JALURD010000236.1 GCA_027057815.1 Acidilobaceae archaeon
GCAGAAGCCTAGGCCTGCATGTACTCTACGCCGTCCAGACACCCCACGACATACCAGTCACAGTTCTAGAGAACACCAAGTTCTACACGGTATTCGGGGCACCGGGAAGGGAGTATGCCGAGGAAGTGGAGGCTATAGGCCTAGGCGGATTGAGGGACGTGCTTCCGAACCTGAGCGTGGGGGAGGCGATAGTCAAGACCTCCTCGGAAATAGTTCATACGCTACTCCTCGATTTCAGTAAATACCTTAAAACCCCTAGGGACAGCTGAAGCTCAAGGGCGAGGTAACCGGTAGAGAGGGGTTCACCTTGGGTAAGAGGCTGAGACAGCAGAGGATGGGGAGAGGCACACCAACCTACAGGAGCCCGGGCCACATACACCCCGGCCCGGCCAAGTATCCGCCTCTAACCAACGAGACGCTTAAGGGTAGGGTAGTCGAGCTAATCCACGACCCGGGCAGGTACGTCCCTCTAGCTAGGGTTGTCCTGGAGAATGGCAACGAATTCCTAATGCCGGCAGCTGAGGGTATGTATGTGGGCCAGGTTATCGAGATAGGCCCCAACGCTAGGCCCGAGCCTGGGAACATCCTGCCAGCTCAGAACGCGCCTGAGGGAGCTCAAGTCTTCAACATAGAACTCACCCCCGGCGATGGGGGCAAGCTTGCAAGGCAGGCGGGGAGCTACGCGCTCATACTAGGTAAGTCCGGCGGTAGGGTCAGGATCAGGCTGCCCAGCGGGAAGGAGAAGGAAATACCGGGAGCATGCAGAGTGACCATAGGGATCCCGGCGGGAGCCGGCAGGATAGAGAAGCCCCTCATGAAGGCAGGGAACGCCTACCACAAGTGGAAGGTCAAGGCCAGGAAGTGGCCTAGAGTAAGAGGCGTAGCCATGAACGCGGTGAACCACCCATTCGGCGGTGGAAGCCACCAGAGGAGGAGTCACCCATCAACCGTCGCCAGGGAAGCGCCGCCCGGCCAGAAGGTCGGCCACATTGCAGCCCGCAGGACCGGCAGGAGGAAGAGGTAGCCCCACGCCATCCCCTACAATAGCCCCATTATCCTCTCCGCGGCCTCCACAAGCCTAGAAGCGACTATCCACGCAGGCAGAGGGTTCCCGCCAGCTATGCTGTAAGCCTCGACCGCTTTCCTCAGCGTAGACTTCTCGAAATCCCCCCGAGGGAACGCTCCTATACCTATAGGGCGCCCTGTGGCCATGCTCCTGACAACCACGTAATCCGGGCTGGCAGGCTCCCCCTTCTCCCACATCAATATCAAGCCACCCATGCTCTTCGAGAACTCGGCTAGACTATCGAAAGCCTTGTAGATCAACGGATCCCTTGAGTCCGGTGGAACTCTCTCCTCTTTGAGTAGCTGCGCCATCAAGCCCCTGAACCGCTCGTAGCTCTTAGGGAGCCTAACGTCGGGCCTGAACGCGAAGACCCTACCATCTATGACGTGCATGTAGACTTCAAGGGCGCCGCTCAAGTTGAGAGGGGACTCGAGGAGGTTCAAGAGAGTGACATGAGCAATGTCAGGCCTACCCCTCTTCCACTTTCTAGTCAGCCCCGCCATTGCATGGAAGTGCAGACTCTTCTCCAGGAGCATCTCGGATGGGTGAACTCCATACCTCCGCGCGGTCCTCCTAACCTGCGGGTGGCCCCACAGCTCTTTAGGTACAGTCTCAATCCCAGCCTCCAAGAGGATTATCCTCAATCTCCACGTCCTGCCCTCCTCCACGTTCACCCCATAACTCCCTCCTCCTAGCCTCAAGCTGCTCGATCGGCCTGCCCATGAACTCAGCTGCCGTTAACAGCCGTACCCCAACCCCGGCTGCGAGGGAGTAGTGCTTCTCCAGCTTGTCAGCGTAATTGATGTCCCTTAGAAGGTGGTGGTCGTACACCAATGTCTTGGGCCTAACCCTCCTAATAACCTCCTCCATGCCCCTAAGACCCTCCTCAACAGCTTCAACAGGCACCTTAAACCCGGCAAAGTATGTGGGGGGACCACCGAGGAACAACACCTCAGGCCTAGGGTTAGACCACCTTGCCAGGACTTCTACGGCCTCAGGGTCCGCGGGCCCCTGAACATCGCTCGTGTAAATAATAGACTCGCCCTCACATAGGACCCTAACCATCAAGACCCGGCCTACCTTCGTGCCCGGCTCGCCGTGCCACACAGGCTCTGAGAACTCAATGGTCAACCCATTATTCAGCTTGAACACCCTACTATCAGCGTATTCCACGGATTCCGGTTTACCCTCCACCGCCTTGAGGAAGCGCGCCGACCTCCCCCTCTGGCTGGGGTTTATGTTCTCCCTTGGATGCTTGATTAGTAGAATCTTCCCCTTATACAGGTCAGGCTCCCCCCTTACATAGTGATCGTAATGATAGTGAGTAATTATTACAATGTTGGAATCCAGTATCTCCCTCCTAACCTCAGTGAGCACCCGCTCAAGCCTCTCTAATTCAACCTCGTGTGGCGGCAAGCCGTAGCGGCGTGGTGCGAGGCTTGCGCCTAAGTCGATGCCTATCTTGTATCCACACGCCTCGACAACAAC
>JALURD010000237.1 GCA_027057815.1 Acidilobaceae archaeon
ACTATGTTGCCTCCACGCTTTTGGGGGAGAGGGTATGGGTTACTACTCCGGGCGAGCTCTACTCCTACCTTAAGGTCTACGAGGCTTCAAGGGTTGAGTACCACGTTGAGGGAGGGAGCCTCGTAGTTGATGTTGCTGGGGATACTCCGGCTTATGTCTGGAAGGTGCCACTGACTATTATAATATACACGGGAGAGGCTAAGGTTGAGGGTGTTGAGGCCAACGGCAAGGCTCTCCCACGCCTCGAGTCCTCGTGGCCCCTTTCGAGGCCAGCTGAGGGCTACATGGTCGGGAACGGGTACATTGCTGTAAGCGTTTACCCCCCGGCTAGGGTGACCGTGAAGCTTGAGGGTGCGGACTACCTAGTCCTCCCCCGCAGCGTGATCGATGCTGACTGGGTCCTTGCAAAGGCGCGTCTGGCCTCGCTGGCCCTCTGGGCCCCCATCGTTGGGAGAGCTGCTCTTGCATACAGGGAAGCTCGTAAGAAGGCCCTGCTGGAGGGATCCCCGGGGAGGAAGCTGGATGACGTTAGATACGTGGTGGTCGTGCCGGCGAGGAATGCCTCGAACACCATAAGGGAGGTGTTGGAGTCCATTCTACGTCAAACGGCTAGGCCGTCAGCTATAGCCATAGTAGACGACGCGTCCACTGATGGCACTGCGGAAAAGGCGGCTAGGTTGCTGCGGAGCCTCGGGGGATCCCTGGTAAGGGTCGGGGTGTGGAGTGGCTACGAGGAGCTTGTATACGATGTTGGAGGAATTAGAGTCTACATCGTGAAGAGCAGGCGTCACAGGGGGAAGGCGTTCAATGTTAACGTTGCCGTTGAGGCTCTATCTAGAACCGAAGACATCGAGTACGTAATGATAGTAGACTCAGATACGGTACTAGACCCCCTGGCGGCTGAGAGGATGCTAGCCAGGCTTGGAGCTGATCCCCGGGCCGCCCTTGCCACCGGCTTAGTCCTCCTCTGGAGGCCACAGGGCGGAGGGCGCCTATCCCGGGCTTTGGCTGCGGCCTTCAGGAACATAGGCGGAGCAGTCCTCGCGCTCGGACTCCGCTTCCTCGAGTCGCTGAGCGGGAGCCTCGGTGGATCAAGCGGAGCAGTCATGATGGTTAGGGTTGACGTCTTCAAACGCTTAGGAGGGCTTCCTGAGGACTCCCTAGCCGAGGACACAGTGTTCACTTGGAGACTCCAGCTGGAAGGGTATAAGGCAGTATTCGCTCAGGACGCTGTGGCGTATACAGTCGACCCGGGAGGCCTTGCGGGGCTGGCTAGGAAGGCAGCCCGCATATCAGCAGGCCTATTTGAGGGCGCAGCCAGCCTACTACCCAAAGCACTCGCCAGGGGTAGGCCCTTACTAGCCGCTACGATGGCGTACAACGCCCTAGGAGGCCTCCCGATAGCACTAGCAGTGGCCCACCTCACAGTAACCGCCGCACTGCTTGCCACGGGTGCCTACGCAGCCACAACCGCCTTCAAGCTCGCCCTGCTACTACCACACACCCCACTAGCCCTCCTCCTGCTGGCTTTAGTCGAGAACCCGTTAGCCTACGTGGCAGCAGTCTACGCATCATCAGCTGTAGAAGCAGCCATAGCCGTGATCGTCCTAATCAATGTTCACAAAGAGAACCGGAAGGCAGCCGAGGAGGTCAGGAAGTCACTAAAGTACACCCCCCTATTCCCACTCATACTCTGGACCAACGCCCTTGCAGCAATGGCGGGGATCCCCTATGCTCTATATAGGCTGGTAACGGGGAAGAGGATAGCGAAATGGTAAACGCCCCACGAGGAGTAGTCGGGCCCTCGGTAGGCGTGTCATCCCCCCATTGTGGAGTCCAGTGGAAACCGCCTCCCCACCCATTGACTTTTGGTTAAATTGGCCAGAGACTAAAACCTGCTCGCCGGGGTTGAAGTTGATGAATTCTGAGCATAACTATTACACACCGTGTTTCACCAAGAGTAATCGTCGGGTGTATACATTAGTGGTAATACATTTAACGTTGGCAGGTATATTAGCATAGTCCCTGGGGAGGCCTTTTGGGTAGTGTAGTGATTAGCATACGGGTACCTAAGAAGCTTAAGGAGGAGCTTGATAGGCTCGGAATTAATTACTCGAAGGCTGTAAGGGAGTTTCTCGAGGAACTCGTTAGGAGAGAGAAGGCTAGGAGGCTCAGGGAGAAGATGGAGGAGCTCAAGAGGAGCATTGGGAGGATAGATGAAGACCTTGCTTCACGTTTTGTGAGGGAGGATAGGAATGCGAGGTAGTAGCGTGGTAGCCGATGCCAGCGTGATTGTCAAATGGGTTATAGACGAGAAGTACTCGGATGAGGCATCTAGACTGAGGGACGACCACTTAGAGGGCTTGGTGGTAGTTCATGCTCCGGACTTTGTACTTCTTGAAGTTGCGAGCGCGCTCAGGAAATACGTCCTAAAAGGCGTAGTTGGCAGAGATCAAGCAGTTAAGGCGTTCTCACTGATAGCTGATAGTGATATCCGGCTTGTGCCTATAGATCGTGAACTAGCCCGCGAAGCCTTAACGCTAAGCC
>JALURD010000238.1 GCA_027057815.1 Acidilobaceae archaeon
CGCCCTGCCTACACTCTCCACTATGCCCTTCCGCTTCAACACCCTGACGACCCGGGAGGCCGCGCCTCTATGGGTGAAGTAGACATCCACTCCGTCCCTTGTCCTGATTAGGTCCACAGCGTCGGCCTCAACTCCAGCCTCTTCTATGGCTTCTATGGCTAGCCTCTCAAGCCTACCGGGATCCACTCCCCTAAGCTGGAGCACGGTATCGTACTCGCCGCTGACCTTAGTCTTGCAGGTCGGGCATATGCTCGGCTTCAGCTGCACCTTAACCGGGACCCTCGCCTGCACCTTTACCCCGCCCTCGTCTTCACCCTCAACCAGGAGGGCGACTCGCGTGAGCCAGTCCGGCTTGGATAGGGCCTCGACACCTGCGAGCCTGACCCTCCTGAGGGGTTCAACGGGCCTAGCCCTACCGAACCACCACTCTATAATCGCCTGAACTGCAGCTTCAAAGCTACCCGCCGGGACCCAGCGGCCTGCCACCCTGACACTCCCGCAGTAGCGGCATACGTCTCCCTGCAGAGTCTCCGGGACCCTGACTACTCCATAAGCCTCCGAGAAGCAGGTAGGGCAGAGGCCTCTGATGAGCCTGTCAGCCTCCCTGCCGCACCTTGCACATACCAGGCGGGCCCCAGGCAATGCTAAGCTGACCTCCAGCGGTTAGCCCTTGCCCTCCTCGGGGGCCTTCCCCTTCCTTGACTCCCTAAGCTCCCTAATCCTCTCCGCTGTCTCTATGACCTCAAGCCACTCCCTTATCTCGCCGGGCTCGCCGGTCTGCAGCAGCCCCCTTATCCTTGAGGCTGCCTCATACTCGACCATCCTTATCACGGCGTCTATCTCCACCTCACGGGCCTCCTCATCGCTTGATACTATGATTACCCTGCCATGTACGGGACAAACGACCTCCCCACTCCTCAACTTGAAGAGTGGGAGCCCGCAGACGGGGCAAGCCTCTGCGAGCATCGTAGCTCCTTCCTGGAGCAGCGAGACCATCTTCTTCATTGCCTTAGCCCTGTCGATGCTCTTCTCCATCACGGAGGCACCCCTGAATCGCTTAGGCCGTAGCCGCTCGTGTATAGACTAGGGGTCGTAGGCTTAAAGTCCCCTAGCGCCCGCACCGACACCACGGCGGCCTAGTAGTGGCCGCCGCCATGGATAAAGTTTAGGGGGTGAAGGGCGGTGGCCGTCAAGCCTCCCGTGGATAACGAGGCTAAGATAAGGATGGCCATGCAGATCCTCGTGGGCATAGTAAACGACACGAGCGTCCCGAGGAACATCAGGAGAGCGGCTGCCAACGCGTTGACAGCCCTGAGGGACCTGAGCCTCTCGCCCGGCGTCAGGGCTGCCAACGCAATCAGCGCCTTGGACGAGGTGAGCCAGGACCCTAACATGCCCACGCATGCACGGACGAGGATATGGCAGGCTATAACCATACTGGAGACCGTCAAGGATTAAGCTATTCAGCGGTTTTCAGAAATTGTTTTAAACAACTCTTAATTTGAGTTTTCCTAACACGTCCTCCCCACCTAGCCATAGGCTAACGCCTCCTGAAGCCTCCCACTTATTGAGGTGCACAGGATTGAGCGGAAGAGTTGGACCCCTAGTCGAGCCCGACTGGCTTGACAAGCACCTGGGAGAGGAGGACGTTAAAGTCGTGGAGGTGGACTACGACCCCGAGACTGCTTATAGAGTGGGCCACATACCGGGTGCCTTCCTTATAGACTGGAAGAGGGATCTCAACAAGTACCCGGAGAGGGACATTATAGACCAGTACGGCTTTGAGTCGCTCATGAGGAGGCTGGGTATAAGGAATAGTGATGCAGTGATCCTCTACGGCGACTATAATAACTGGTTTGCGGCATTTGCTTACTGGATTTTCAAGATCTACGGCCACGATAATGTCGCACTCCTGAACGGCGGCAGGAAGAAGTGGATAGAGACGAGTAGGCCGATGACCCGAGAGGAGCCTAGGGCCACGGAATCCGACTACAGGGTAACGAAAGTGGACCTTTCCCTCAGAGCCCTCTTCATAGATGTTCTCCGCAACTTGTGGAGGCGCGATGTAGTCCTAGTAGACGTTAGGAGCCCCGACGAGTACGCGGGGAGAGTGACCGCCCCTCCAGAGTATCCAAACGAGCAGGCACAGAGAGGAGGCCATATACCCGGAGCCGTCAACATACCCTGGTCTATAGCTGTGAGGGAAGACGGCACCTTCAAGCCCCTGGAGGAGTTGAGGAGGGTCTACGCGGAGAAGGGCGTGACGCCTGACAGGGAGGTCATAGTCTACTGCAGGATCGGCGAGAGAGCTGCGTTCACGTTCTATGTTCTCAGGGAGCTACTCGGATACCCAAGGGTTAGAGTCTACGACGGCTCCTGGAGCGAGTGGGGCAACATGGTCGGGGCCCCCGTCAAGACCGGTGAGGAGCCTTGAACCCTGAGAGCGTGGTCCTCATCGACCTCAGGAGGGTTGAAGATAAGTGCGGAGCCAACAAACTCGAAGCATTCCAGTCCTACATATTCTCAACCGCCAGGCCCGGGGTCACCTACAAGGTTGTGTCGAGGGATCCCGACACTTGGTACTCGCTTAAGTCCTTAGCCAGAGACTACGGCTTCGAGGTACTAGGCGAGGGTAAAGACGAAGAGTCAGGATACTACTACGTACTCCTCAAGTTAAGGGCTTGAATCTCCTTCTCTCCACGTACTTCAGAGCCTTGGATGGCTCTTTCGTTGGCAACTCACACACGCCCTCCTCGCATACGTAGATAGTAGCATCTCCATCGATCGGCGGCATGCTCCTAACGTAGCTTGTAGAGGACCATAGGTAGCCTCCACGTCTATTCACCATTACGGTGGCGTAGAATTGTAGCTTACTGAGATCCTCGAGGGCCTCCCCAAAGCCCCTCCCCACTGCAACTACAACATAAAAAAAGCTGGACCCCTGACTAGGCCTAACGCCACGGCCATGTAAGAGTACCTAAGAGGTCAGGCTCAACGTGGCCAGCAACGGCTCCTTACTGTCCTGCGCTCAGACTCCCTTAATGCCTTATCACTTAGTAAGCCGCCTAGCCTCCACATAACCTCAACCGCGGCCGCGTAACCGTTCAGGAGTGACCCACGTAGACCTCCATGAGACTGCTAGGCCTGTAGCGTAGCTCCCCACCGCTACCCTGGAATTGCCCAGGGATCCTTCGAGCGATACAGTGGGCCAGCTCGAGCACGTCGTCGCGGCCGTAGCTGAATGTAGTGCTAATAGGCCTAGTGAGAGGTGCACGTAGTCCAGAAGCATTTCCTCCACGCAAGCCCCGCCGCTTCAGACCCTGTAGACTATACAACCGCCGATCAGTCTAGACGCAGCGCCACTGTTGACTTCAAGGACAAGGTCTAGGTCTTCCTGAGTCTCCCCAGCCTCTTTTTCGGCGTAGGACCAGTCCACCCACTCTACTGGGTCACACGCGCACATCCTGAGGTATGGGCTCGATAAGCTGGTCAGCCTGTTGGGCTTAGTACACCCGCTCACGATTGCTAAAGTCATTAGCGGCCTACTAGGGGAGGACTAACCGTTTGAAGGCTTCAAGTGTAGGTTAGAAAGAAGGCATCCCCGGCCTGTTTAAAAGGTGGAAGGCTTTAGGGGTGTGTGCTTTTGTGTTATTCCCGTCTGCCCTCCTCCTTCTCGGGTCTTGTGCTGAAGTATATGAGCGTCGATATCGCAGCTGCTGTTATGAGTGCTATCAGGAAGGTTACAGCGTAAGCTGCGGCCGCAGGCAGGCCTGCTATGCTGGCTGTGAGAGATATCATCTTCAGGGATCCGGGATATACAGCCCCCACTGTCATGTATGCTAGTGCTAGCCATGCGAGCCCAGCGAGAATTCCCCGAGAGAGAGCCGCCGCCAGGGATCCCGCTCCGTAGCTGGCCACCGCCGCTGCCAACGCCACAGCCAGCGGGATGTGGCCTGCCAGGTAGTCAACCACTAAGCCTACCAGAATGCCTGCCAATGTAAGCGCTAGAGCCCTCACACGCCTCACCCCACAGGCTCGAACGTCATTACTCCCTGTGGCTCCTTGATGTCGTCCGGCTTCTCTGCACAGGTGAATTTGAGATACTCGTAGTTGAGCCAGATGTCTATCCAGTCGTCATAGTGCTCACTCACGGGGTTCCCGCTCTGGCCGCCTGGATAGACTCCATACATATTGCACGACTCAGGCGAGTCCATGAGCGTCACTATCCTCCAGCTGGGTCCGTGGCGCACCTTAGTCTCCTCATCTAAGGCCTTCAAGTCCCACGGGAAGGGGGCATTCATGAGAATGTGCGATCCTCCATCCTCCGGGTAGGGGCCTCTGGAGAGCGGCTCCAGGCCCGAGAGGTGGGCCAGCAGTAACTGGTGGACTCTGCCCCACTTCCACTCATTCATGTCGGGGCCCAGCTTTTCCTCCAGGGCCGCGAGCGCTTTCTCGAGCGCGCGTAGGACGGTTGCCTCGAATCCTCCCGGGAACCACTTGGAGTCCCTCGCCTCTTTTATCAGGTATATCGTTGTAGCTGTGGGCGGGTACACTCGGTATTTTACTCCGTGGCTGACTAGGTAGTCCTTATACATTTCATCCTGGAGCGCCGAGAACCACGCCCACCATAGGGTTGGGGCCACCTCATCCTTGTCCATGCGGTAGTCCCACTGCGACAGGATCCTCACAGCCTCCGCCGCCTTCCCCGATACCTTGCCCTCAACTGCCTTTAGCATTATCGGTAATACCATGGAGGCGCCCCAATCGAATATATCGGCCTGGTATCTCTTCATATCTTCAACGCTATGCTTCTCCTTGGACATCAGATCCCTAAAGATGGCCTGAGCCCTGTTAGGGGTGTCCCACCAGGCGCCCAGTATGAAGTACGGGTAGTATGGACCCACGGACATCTGGTTGGGAGCGGCAAGGAAGCCTCTCTCAGGGTTGACAGCGTGTGGTACATCCTCGAAGGGGATATAGCCTACCCAGTCGTATGCCCCCGTACCGTTTAACACTGACCTACTGCTGACCACCAACACCTCCCTGCCGTCGGGGAGTGTTACCTTGCGGAGTGGGAAGAGGCCCGGCTCGTAGACCGCTATGTTGCCGTATACGTCAGCGTACATGAAGTTCTGAGACGGAACATCCCAGTACTTCAGTGCCTCTATGTATTCCTGGAGGTTCCTGGCCTTGTTGAGGAGGTAAATAGCTATGACCTCCCTGGTGACGCCGCTCCCGTCGTTCTTGAAGCCAGCGTTACCCGTCCACCTAAACGATATGGTTAACCCCTTTCTAGTGAGCACTGGACCATGGACTGTCTCGTAGACCGTGAGCTCGTAGTCCTCCCCACCCTTGACCTTTATGACCTCCTTTATCACATTCATCCTCTTCCACGTGCCGTTATGATAGTACAGCGTTGGGTCGTCGGGGTTAACTTGCTCCACGTAGAAGTCCATAACGCCTATCTGAGTGTTAGTGAGCCCCCACGATATGTACCTGTTATACCCTATTATGACGAATGGTATTCCCGGGAGTGTGACCCCGTAGACGTTCAGCTCTCCGGGGACGTAGATGTGTATTGCGAACCAGAGTGAGGGCATATTAAGTTGCAGGTGAGGGTCATCGGCCATCATCGCGGCTCCATGGATGCTCCTGCTAGGTGCGACGGCCCAGTTGTTGCTCCCGATTTCTCTGGGCCTCTCGCCTACCAACTCTAAAATGTCTAGCACTGCCTCCTCGAGCTTGCTGGCGAAGTCTGGGTCGCTGAAGTTAAGCCCAGTTGCCCAGGTGTCGAACCAGTTGAGGCTCCTCAGGTAATATGGATCAACGTTGATCCTCTTACCATTGATCTCCCCGTCGCCCGGGACGACTGTGACGTTGTCGCTATAGTATGGGTGAACGGGCCAGAGGGTGTTGACGTCCTCGGGTCCCAGCTTGGTTACTAGGTAGGAGAGTATTAGGGGCTGCCAGAAATTCGTCAGGCCCCAGGCCATGTATTTGGCCCAAACAATGGTGTCTGCGGGTGTCCAGGGTTCCGGCTCGTATCCCATGAGCTTGAACATTAGGGGCAGCCTACCAGTCTTCTTCATGTGCTCTATAGCGTCGTTAACCCCCTGACTGTAGGCTTCGAGGAGCTGGTATATGTCCGGCCTATTCTCCTTGAGCCACGCAGCCGTGGCCTCGGCCGACCTCCTAAGCCCTATCGTGCGCATGTAGATGTCCGTCTTCAGCGCGTCCTCACCGATGACTTCTGCCAGCCTCCCCGAGGCGAGCCTCCTCTGAATGTCCATCTGCCAAAGCCTGAACCAAGCATGAACATAGCCCACGGCATAGAATGCGTCCCTCTCATTCTCGGCGAAAACGTGTGGAACATAGTTCTCATCAAAGACCACCTTAACAGGGCCCTGTAGGTGACCGCTCTCTATCCTCATCTCTCCACGTACAACGCCTACAAGAGCCGACACCGTGACTCCCCTGAATGGATCCATCAGAGAGAGGAGCTGGCCGAAGGGCGTGCCAGCGATCAAACCAACAACAAGGATGACACCTGCCACCCCGGCTAGCCTGCCCAGGAAGCCTCTAGCCCACAATCAGTGCACACCCTCACGTAAATCAATAAAACTTAACCTTGGGAATAAAATGCATGCACAAGCCAAGAATAAGTATCGAAGTAAGATTCACCTCGAACCCTATAATCCTCCGCAAACTAAGTCTGATACCCGTTTTGGAGCTAGCACTTATTTGGCTGTGCATTTAGCTAACTCCACCAGCTTTCCTGCTCTCTTGTATCTCTCAAAACCATGCTCGTCTACCACATGAAGGTCGAGGGGATAGTCTATGGGGAGCCCCTTCTCGAAGGCTTTATCTATAATCTTCAACTTAAGCTCTAACCTTTCATTAGGCTTCAAGGGATGGGGCACGACGACAACAACGTCTATGTCGCTCAGAGCAGTTAGCCTACCCCTCGCGGCTCCACCAGCCAGGTACAGGACTCCGTTAGGGAGGATCTCGCACACCGCTTCCACGACGTATCTTACATATTTTTTCCACTGCTGGATCCTAATGTATTCCTTAATCATTAGTACATCCTCGCCTGAGTTCATCCCTGACACCTTCAATAAGACTAATCAACTCGTCAAGGGCTTCCAGGGCCTTATTTAGCGTCTCCGCCGTATATCCTCCAATCCCGTACCTACCCATCACGTAAGCATCCTCCATCATAGATAACTCGAGCCTCCGGTCAACCACGAACTCTCTCACCTTAACACCTATTTCGGTACAGCCAGCCTCCTCAAGCCTGCCAGCTAGTATTGATAGAATTCGTCTTAGATTGTGAATCTTGGGTATATAACCAGCTATTTCCTGGAAGAGGGATTTAATGTAGAGCTGGGCCGCCTGCTCAACCATGACCATAGCCAAGTCGTACTCCCCCTCATTACCAAGCTGTTTGGCAAGCCTCCTGAGAGTCAAGGCTCTGCGAATCAAAGCTTCGACTAGCTCACCACTCACACAGAGCCACCACGCCGATTAATTCAACTCCAAGTGCAAGGAAACTTAAACGGAGTATGCATAACCGTATCAATGCCATCCAACCGCCCCTGCAAGGCCGAAACCGAATTAACTATGCATCGCATCATTATGATTGAATAATCGACTTCATAAGAGGAATGGTAGCCGGGCGGGGATTCGAACCCCGGTCACGGGGGATCCCCCCTCCCCGGCCCTCTCGGCCGGGAGCGGGCCAGAGCCCCGCATCCTGGGCCGCTAGACGACCCGGCTACACGGGGCCGCTGGGCGGCCCTCGGTTTTGCTGGTTATTTCCGGGTCGGGGGTTTAAGGCTTTCCGGCCGCTGTGAAGTGGTTGGGCTTGCGTGGGGATCCCTCGTTGCCGAGTCTATGGGTTAAGGCGTTGGATGAGTGTGGCGGTCCCCGTGGATGTGGGAGTGCCGCTGAGGAGTTCCTTAGAAGCGTATGTAGCGATGCGAGCCTCTGTGGCCCTCAGGCCAGACGCTATGGAGTTAATAGGTATGCGTGGATAGAGAGGATTATAGAGCAGGGTGTCCCGGATGGGAGGAGCAGGCTCATCCTCTACGTTATCAGTAGGTATCTCCTCAACGTCAGGGGTATGCAACCC
>JALURD010000239.1 GCA_027057815.1 Acidilobaceae archaeon
GCTACAAGCGGAGATCCCGTCTGGGCCCCAGCCAGGACTCCGGCAGCCGCGCCGACTGCCATCATACCCTCGACTCCCAGGTTGACCCTCCCCGTCCTCTCAACCAGGGCCTCTCCAAGGGCGGCTAGTATGAGGGGCGTGGCATTGGCGAGCGCCGCCACGGCTAAGGCCGTTAAGTCAACCACGCCGTGCACCCCCACTAATCCCTAGGAGAGCGGCGGCCAGTACTGCCATCGCCTGAACTAGGAGTACGAAGTTGAAGGGAACGCCGAGGGCCTCCATCGAGTACCCTGCCACCACTAGGACGGAGAAGAAGAGGGCCGCTGGCACGGCGACCGCTGCCCTCCTGCCCGCGAGCCACGCAACCAGGACACCCATGTATCCGTAACCCGGGGGCTGACTCATAGCCTGAAGCGTCCTCTGGAATGACAGCATCATCAACCCACCGCCAAACCCGGCGGCGGCCCCCGAGAGGAGGGCCAGAGCCATTATCAGCCTCCCACGCGGCATCGTGTATGTCACGGCGGCCTTAGGCGCCGCTCCGTAGGCCTCAGCAGCGACCCCAAGCCTTGTCCTCCTATGGATGAACTCGAACAGGCCAGCCAACCCCACGACAGCTATAGCCACGGCTACGGGGCCGACCGCATACTCATCGGGTAGGGGTCTCGTGGCGGTGAAGGGGCCGGCCCTCCAGGGCCCTGCGACTAGGTAGTTGATGATTGAGAGAGCCACGTAGTTCAGCATGAGGCTACTCAGCACTTCATTCACTCCACCGTAGACCCTGAGGAGTCCAGGTATTGCCCCCCACACGGCTCCCGCGAGCGACGCTAGTGCTAGTGCCGCGGGGACCCCCACAATGGCGGGTGCATTGGTCCATGCGTAGGCTAGAAGCCACAGTGCCACGGCTGATCCGAGGAGGACCTGGCCCTCGGCTCCTATCGTTATGAACCCGGCCCTATACGCGAGCGCCAGGCCAGCCGCTGAAGCCGCTATGGGACCCATGTACTTGACGGCAGCTTCTAGGCCAGCGGTGCTAGTGAGGGCCCTAGCTATTTCACGGGCCACGCCTATGGCTCCAGCTGGCGTGAAGTGGGCCGCCGTGAAGAGGAAGACGATGACTGCTAAGGAGGCGACTAGCCCTGTTGTCGGGATCCCTCGCGGCACCTCCTGCACCTACCCCGTCATCGCGGAGGCAATGGCTTCAAGGTTATAGGGTTTCAGGTATGGGCCGTGGAGGCGACCTCTACTCATGACCATAATTCTGTCGGATATCTCGGTTAACTCGTCGAGGTCCTCCGAGAACACTAGCACGCCAGCTCCCCTCAAGGCTATACTCTTCAAGGCGGCCCTGACCTCGGTGGCAGCCCTGACGTCGAGGCCCGCCGTGGGGTTCATTGCCACGACTAGCCTGGGCCTCCTGAGCAGCTCCCTGGCCACAACGAGCCTCTGCATGTTACCGCCGCTCAGCGAGTCAACGGGATCCCTTGGGGCCCTAGCCTTCACTTTCAGGAGTCTGATTGCCTCAATGGCGAGCCTCTCCAGTTGGCTCCAGTCAACTAGTACCCTCCCGTTAGTGAATATGTGACCGAGGGCCACGTTAAACGCTATACTGGCTCCCGGGACGAGGGCCCAGCCGAGCCTGTCCTCCGGTATCACGGCCATACCCAGCCTTATCCTGGTTATAGGTGGAGACTTCGTCACGTCAACGCTTGCAATGAGAACCCTACCCCTAGCTGGCCTAGAAACGCCGACTATAGCCTCGAATAGCTCCCTCTGACCGTTGCCGGCGACACCCGCTACTCCCACGACTTCTCCTGGCCTAACCTCCAGGCTAGCACCCCGGACTGCCCAGCCGCCATGTCTACCTCTAACCCATAAATCCTCAACTGCGAGGACAGGTCCCCCGGCTTCCTGGAAGCCAGTCTGCGGCCGGGCGGATCCCACGGACTCAGCCCTTGCGGGGAGAGGCCTATCCCCGAACATTAGCCTGATGAGCTTATCCTCGCTCGCCTCAGAAGCAGGTAAGACCCCCACAAGCCTTCCATGCCTCATTACTGCGATTCTATCCGACGCCTCGAGCGCCTCTCTTAGCTTGTGTGTGATGAAGACTACAGCGCGGCCCTCGCGGGCCAGTTTCCTAGACAGCTCCACGAGGGATCTCGACTCCATAGGTGTAAGGTGGGTGGTGGGTTCGTCGAGGAGTAGCACTCTGGCGTCGAGCGACAGGGCTCTGAGTATCTCGACCCTCTGCCTCTCACCCATGGAAAGCCCCGACACTCTAGCGTCAGGGTCCACCTCGAGGCCGTAGTCCTCCGATAGCCTTCTGAGGATCCCCCTCACGTCAGCTTTAGCGACCTTCCTACCCGCGAGCTTAAGTGTCAACCCAACATCTTCGGCCACGGTTAACCCCTCGAAGAGGCGGGGGTGCTGTGGCACGAGTACTATGCCAGCCTTAAGGGCGTCAAGTGGACTCTTGAGCCCAGCAGGCCTGCCGTCTATCAGCACTTCACCGCGGGTGGGTTCCAGTTCCCCTGCAAGAATCTTGACGAGAGTGGTCTTGCCTGCACCATTCTCTCCCAGTAGGCCGAGGACTTCTCCTGGGTAGATGTCTATTGACACTCCGTCATTGGCTACTACGCCATTAGGGTAGACCTTGACTATGTTGCGGGCGGAAAGAATGGGGCCGCGGGTCAAGGTGGGCTACCCTCCCTGCACTCGCTAGACTAACGGGACTATGCTCTCGTGGAACCAGTCCATGTACCACAGCTCGTCTCTGCCAAGCCTCACGCCCTCAGGCACCTTAGTCTTCACGTCCTCCTGGGGCTTGCCCGTGGAGTCTATCTTATAGCCCCTCAATGGACCCGTGAATGGCTCAAAGAGTAGCTCCTTCATCTCCTCGTACCTCCTCTTAATCTCCTCCAAAGCCCTGGCGGGTATGGCGTCAGTATTCAGGGGGGCCAGGTACACTGCACCCTCTGGGGTGCCAGCCCTCGACGCGTCTATCGGCCTCCTCCAGCGTATGGGAACGAAGTCGCCCAGCCTCGCCCAGACATCCTCCTTAACCGCGGCTCCAGCGTAGAGCTTGACAAGGAGGTACTCGTAGATTGGAGCCCAGTTGGCTATCTGGCCAGTTAGGTGGCTCCTCAAAGTCCTCCCCTGCTTCTTGAAGTACTCGTACATGTTGCTGTAGTGGCTGAAGCTGTAGACCCTCCTTCCCTGGTCCCAGTAGGTCTCAGCAGTTTCAAGTACGGCGGTCGAGTCCTCGGTGAATGCTATAACGTCTACGTCGTGCTGGTCCACTAGGGCCTTGGCGGCGTCCCTCGCCTTGTCGGGTGCAAACCAGGCGTTTAGGGGCGGGGTCACGTAGACGGTGATCCTCCTGCCTGAGTCGCACTTACCCATAAGCTTGGCTCCATGAAGGGCGCCTATGGCGAACGCGTTTATGTGCCTGACAACCTCTGGAATTAGGAAGGCCGGGACGTAGCCTACGTTGCACGTCTCAGTCACTGCGCCAGCGGCAATACCGTTCAGGTAGTACAGCTGGTAGAACTCGGCGAAGTACGTTGTAACGTTGGGTAGGTCCTTGAATTCCTCCCAAGGCCCACTGCAATGGTAGAAATGAACTTCAGGATACTCCCGAGCGAGCCTCTTCACGGCATCCATGAAGCCGTAGCTCGTCGCGAATACAGCCTTATACCCGCCCTTCTCAAGCTCACCCTTAATCACGTTATACGCCTGGGTCTCGCTAACCCTCTCTATATGAACGGTCTCCAGCCACGGGAACTTCTTATCGACAGCCTCCTTCCCATCGTGGTGGGCTCTTGTCCAGCCGTAGTCGCCGATGGGGCCAACGTATATCCAGAGAGCCTTCACCCTAGCGCCCGACTGGCTAGGAGCGGGCTGAGGAGAAGTTGTAGTGGCCCCGCCGGCGGGAGTCTCTAGGCCCCTCTCCTCGCCGGCGGCCTCAGTGGATGTTGCCCCTTGACCTCTACGGCCAAGCAGGTAGCCTCCAACACCACCGATTACTACGCCGCCAGCCAGGGCGGCTGCGATCTTCAGGAAGTCCCGCCTGGAGACCTCGGCCATCGGATCCACCATGCTCTTGTCAACAGGAGTGCAAGCTTATATACTAGACTAACATCGCCGGGTAATGGGTTTATTGATATCGGCAAATCAACTAGGCTTCTTTATGCTTACGACCGCCTCCACCTTGTCGACCCCGCTCCTCTCCCTCCACTCGTCGCCAACTACGACGAGGGCTGCGACGCCGGCGAGCTCCGCTCCACTCCTCTCAACGAGCTTCCTCATAACAGCGAGCGTATAGCCAGTCTGGACGATATCATCTACCACCAGAACTTTGTCTCCTTTCTTGATGGAGCCCCTCGGTATGTAGAATATCCTCGACACCCTGGGTGATTCTACTATGTGCTCCTCCAAGTACTCTATGAGGGGGTTCTCCTTCCTCCTCCTAGCTATAACCAGGCCCACGTTAAGGACCATGGACATGCTAGCCGCGAGCGGGATCCCGCCAGCCTCCGGCGCTAGTATCTTGGTCACACCCGAGTTCTTGAAGCGCTCCGCGAGTTCCAGAGTAGCGATCTTCAGCGTGGCGGGATCAGCGAACACCATTGACAAGTCCAGGAGCCCCCCGAAGCTGGCGGTGGCTTCAAGCACCAGCATCGCTGGCTTGAAGGCCCGCCTGATTCTGCGCCATAGCTCTAGGGCCTTCTCAGGGCTCGGGATTACAGAGCCCGTCACGTACCTGGCGAGCCTAGTCTTCTCTACACCGAGCCTTCTGGCGAGCTCTGTGTACGTGTACCTCTCCTTCAATGCTTTAAGAATGTCCACGACAAGTACCTGATATTTCAACTCCTCAACTCCTCCGGCCAAAGCCTAAGCCTCCCCGACCCCTCTCTGGTTGGGAGTGGTGTGGGGATATAGTTGAAATACCCGAGGCTTCGCCTCCCAAGTGCTTGGAGGAAGGAGTGGGGGTGTCGAGTGGAGTGTCGAGGCCCATGCCACCCTTGAGGGTTCTCCGCGACCACATTGGTAGCCCAATATATGTCAAGCTCAAGGACAAGACAGAGTATATTGGAACCCTGAAGCTAACCGACAACACTATGAACTTAGTTCTGGAAGACTGCGTGGAAGTGAAGAATGGCGGTAAGGAAGTCGTCGCGAAGTATGGGACCGTATTCGTTAGGGGGAGCATGATTCTATACGTTAGCTTCAACCCTGAGAAGGCGGCTCCAGACTATACGGGCATGTAGAGATTCAAGGCTGTCCCCAGATCCCCTAATTGCCGGGTGCAGTGTTGTGCCTCTATTCTCCCCCATAGTGGAGTACATGACGCCTGATCCTGTGACTATTAGAGCCGAGGAGCCCCTCACAGACGCCGCTATCATAATGGATTCAATGCACTTCAGACACCTCCCCGTGATCAGGCGGGGCGTAGTCGTGGGTGTAGTAACAGTCGACTCCGTGATCGAGGAGGTACTCCGAGCCGGAGGTCTCCCCTCGGCTGTCAGGGTGGAGAGAGCTAGGCTTGCGCCCCCCGTGTGGCTGGAGCCTAACTCGAGGATAGCCGATGCAGCCTGGGTCATGGTCTCAAAGGGCGTGGATGTTGTACTCGTGGGCTCACAGGGCTCGCTTAGGGGCATTCTCACGAGTAGGGATATCCTGAGAGCACTCGTCGGCGAAGATGTAGAATCGCCGGCCGGGAGGATTATGGATGAGGGGATCCCCACAGCTTCTCCGGCCACAACGGTTAGAACGGCGCTAGAGCAGATGACTTGGAGCGGCTACAGGCACGTGCTCCTGACCAGCCCAGAGGGGGTAGTACTGGGGGTATTCAGTTCGAGAGACGGACTGTCAATGATACTAGCGAGAGGGAGCGACGCGCTGAACGCTAGGCTAGTGGAGGCAGTTACGGGCCACGTCTACGCAGTGGACCCCGGGGCGCCTGGAAGCGAGGTGGTCCAGGCGATGGCTGAGAGGGATATAGGCGTATTGCCGGTAGTAGCCGCGGGTAAGCTACTGGGTGCAGTGACGGAGTGGGGCCTGCTGAAGCTAGCGGCATCGAGGCGAGAAGGTGGAGGTACCGGCTGAGAGCGAAACTCGCCCTAGCCCCCTGGGAGGCAGCTGAGCTACTCAAAGCTAGGCCTGGATCCGTGGTATGGACAGGCCATGGCTACAAACCTGCCCGTGTTGAATACTCTTCGGATAAAGAGGTGGTAGTTGACGGCGTCTCCGTGCCCAAGGGGGTCCTTGAGTGGGCGGCTCACCGTAGGGTCATAATAGCCTACGTCGAGGAGGAGGGGGTTGAGGTTGTTGAGTGGAGGCGTGGAGGCTCCTACGTGAAGCTCGCGCCTACCAAGCCGGGGTGGCCCCCCACGCTTGAAATCGACGGGATACATATGCATAGGGTTGAAGAGGTGGATCCCCTCACAGACGCTAGGCTCAAGGTGAAGGCTGCCAGGGTGAGGAGGGGTCACAGGGTCCTCGAGACATGCGCCGGGGCAGGCTACACTGTGAGAGCTAGTATCGAGGCGGGCGCGGCGGAGATAGTCGCCTTCGAAGTGAGCCGGGCAGTCCTATGGGTGGATGAGAGGAACCCGTGGAGCTCCTGGCTGGGGAGGAGCGAGGTGAGACTATACAACGCTGACGCTGTTGAAGCCATCGAGGCACTCCCGGACGAGTACTTCGACAGGGTGATACACGACCCACCCAGACTGACTGGGACGACGAGTAGCCTATACTCAACCAGCTTCTACATGCATCTCTACAGAGTGCTCAAGCCCGGAGGGGTCCTGTATCACTACACAGGCAACCCCGGCCGGCTGAGGGGGCTAAACTTCCCCGGCAGAGTCGCGAGTAGACTTGAAAGTGTGGGATTCGAAGTAATCAGAAGGTTCGACCCAAGGACACTAGGAATCCTGGCCAGGAAGCCTAGATGACTTCACATAGCGTGCAGCTTAGCGAGTTTCTCGAGGCTCCTCTTCGCAAGCTTGTGAGCGGCCGGCTTCGTCACGCCGAGTGCCCTGGCTATCTTGGACACGCCGGCCCCATTGTAGGCCAGGAGCTTTAGCGCCTCCATCTGGCGGGGAGTGAGGACAACGTCTCTGTAGTCCAGCTCCTCCACAGAGACGAGGCTATCCGAGTGCTCCCTGAGCACCCTGCGAGCCTGCCTGTCATCCTTGACGAGGAACGAAATCCACCCCTGAGGCGAGACCACAGGCTGACCCAACACGAACGAGGACCTGTAAAGCTTCGCCAGAACGCAGGAGTCACAGGGAACCCTTACCCGTTCGATGCCACTCTTCGTGAGAAGCATATGCTCGATGAGCTTCAGACATCCACCAAGCCTGACGCCAAGGTAGCCCCTCGGCTCCAAGCTCCTCACTAATTCACACTGCTTCATGACAACCTTCAACACCTTCAAGGAGCGCACCCCACAGCGGGTGCATTATTCACTACGTTAATGATGGATGCTAAAGGGAATTAAAGGGGCCTCCATACATGCAACCACTATCTTAGGGTTATCCGGCCAAGTTAAATATGAAATATATTATTAACAGATTACTGCTGTCTGCCGTTAACCCGCGTTAACCACTGGCCATGTTAGACCCTTGAATCTCCTTAAAAAGTCGGTGGCTAAGTCTTGGCTAAGGGCAATGGTAATGGCTGGTCTACGCTGGTACTCATTGTCGCCATACTAGTCTACATTGTGTACTTCGCAGGTGCATACTACACCTTCACACACCTCCCTCCCCTACCCGACGAAGTTAGAACCGAGGACGGTAAGGTGCTATTCACTAAGGACGACATCATCCAGGGCAAGTACATAGTTCAGAAGTATGGCCTCCAGGACTACGGAAGCTTCCTCGGCTTTGGAGGCTACTTCGGCCCTGACTATACGGCGTACACGGCTGAGTTCATACGAGAATCCGCTACAACCCAAAAGCTGGCTGGTCCGGGGGAAACTGCTGTCAGTGTAAAGGTCGATATCGTTAATGAGAACGGTAAGACGGTCTTCGTTGTAGGCCCTTCAGTAGCCAAGGGCTATGAGGCTGCTTTCGAGTACTTCACTAACCTCTTCAAAGACAAGTATGTAAACGATAGGCTGGC
>JALURD010000240.1 GCA_027057815.1 Acidilobaceae archaeon
CGCAGTGGCGGCGTTAGGCCTCACTAAGGCCCAGGCGGTATCACTCCTCCTCTTCACAACCATGTACATACCATGCATAGGCACCCTGGCAGCTGTGGCCAGTGAGTCTAGGAGCAGGAGGTTCACAGCGGCACTTGCAATATACATGGTGTTAGTGGCTACAGCCACAGCATACGCTGCTTACTGGCTACTTGCATTACTGGGGGTATGATGATGACCGGAAAGAGGCCTAAGGAATCCTTCAGGTTATTCATTGAAAACCTCTCCAAAGGCATGCCACCATGGGAGGCGGCGAGGAAAGCGGGGCTCGATCCGTCGAAAGCGTGGATATACGTCTCTGCAGCCGCGTCAGCGGGCTTGGTAGAGATAGTTCGGGGATCCCAGGTTAAGTGCAGGCTCGGGGCGTGTGAGAAGTGTCCCTTAAGAAAATTCTGTGCGCCATAGACGGCTCCTGATTTCCCCGATTACCTTGACATCTTGAGGGTATACTCTAAGTTTACTGGCGGCAGTTCATCCGGCTCGACTGGAAGCTCCACTATCAAGGGGGATCCTCCGGGATTGGCGGCTGCCGCAGCGGCATTAGCGGCTTCGGAGTCGCTATCAACTCTAATATAGCCGACTCCGAAGGCCTCGGCTAGCTTGGAGAAGTCAGGATTGCCTAGGAGGGTCTCGTAGACGCGGCCTCCGTATTGCAGGATTTGCTTGAGGTAAAGCACCTTATAAGAGTTATCGTTTACTATCACTACTTTGACTGGGATCCCCTCCCGCACGGCCGTTTCAAGGTCCTGGACCGTCATCATGAAGTCGCCATCACCAACCACTGAGACCACGGGCTCGCCTGGCTTTGCCAGCTTCGCGCCGAGGGCTGCAGGGAACGCGTAGCTCATAGCCCCGAGGTTTGTGGCGGCTAGGAACGTTCGGGGCTCGTAGATGCGGGTAAAGGCGTAGGTGTAAAGTATGTGCGTGCCCTGCCCGCCAGTGATGACCCTCCTCCTCGGAAGCATCGAGTCGAGTTCCTTAAAGAACCTCGCAGGGTTAGCTCGCCCCTTATACTCTCTTTTCAGGGCCTCTTCCAGAACGGACCCCCACTTAGCCTTGTACTCCTCCACCTCTCTGGACCACTCATCCCTCTCCGCAGTCCTTCCCTCTAGTGCTGAGAGGAGCGCCTTGAGTGCAGCAGCAGGGCTAGCCTTGTATAGGTCGTAATATCTAGGCCTCAGCTCGGCTGCAAGGTCGAGGCTGGCTACTACTATGTCGCCCTCAGGTAGCAGGTTGTAAGAGTAAGTCGTTATATCGTCGAACTCGTTGCCGAGGACTATGAGGAGGTCTGAGGACTCCATAGCCGCGTCAGCGGCCAGGCTTCCTCCCCCAAAGCCCACCCTGCCAAGGCATCTGGGATGATCTTCAGGGCAGGCTCCACGGCCATTGCCGGACGTGACTATGAAGGCTCCGAGCCGCTCGGCTAGCCGGATTAGATCCTCCTGCCTGAAGCCTGGATCCCACGCCAGCTCCCCGCACGCCAGGATCAAGGGTTTAGTAGCGGACTCAGCCAGCCCAGCTACATGCCGTGCGAATTCCTCAGCTTCCCCAGGGCCGACGTGGGCGTCTAGCTTCAGTTCCTTCCAGAAGCTGCCGGGTACTCTTACAGTCTCTCTCCACACGTCCTCGGGAACCTCGACTACCACAGGCCCCCTAGGAGGCGTCATGGAATCTCTCAGCGCGTCGACGAGCACCTCAGGTGCATCGCTTGGCGAGCGTATAGTGTAGTACGCTTTCGATACAGGCTTAGTTAGCGATTCAAGGTCAACCTCTAGCCATGCATCCGTGCCCCTGAGCCTCCTCCTCACACCCCCCACTATAGCTATGAGGGGTACCCGGTCCTTGAAGGCGACTCCAAGAGCTATGGTGGCATTCAACAGACCCGGACCTGCGTGAAGCGCTGCCGCTGAAGGCCTGCCAGTCACCCTGGCTTCGCCATCAGCGGCAGAGACGGCTACTTGTTCGTGTCTGGTTGTGACGAAGTCTACTCTGTCCCTGTAATGGTACATGGCGTCCATGAAGTCAAGGAGGCTGGTCCCTATGATACCATAAACTCGGGGGATGCCGGTCCTATGGAGGAACTCGGCTACAAAGGCTGCCACGCTGTACTCCGAGGTCACTTCCCCGGCACCTCGCTTACATGTTAACAACGGCCTCAGGTTTACCTCCCTTCAGGACCCTGATGACGTTCTCTATACTGAATGCTATGATCCTCTGACGTGCATCGGTGTTAGCGCCAGCGATGTGGGGGGTCACTATCAGGTTGACGCCGCCCTCCCTGGCGAGCTTGATTAACGGGTGATCAGCTCCCGGAGGCTCTCTGGAGTAAACGTCTACAGCAGCGCCTGCTATCCATCTCTCCCTCAAAGCCTTGGCTAAGGCTTCCTCATCAACTATCTCGCCTCTCGAGGGATTGATTAGGATCGCCGTTGGCTTCATCAACCTGAGCTCGGCCTCGCCTATCATCCTCTTTGTCTCAGCGGTTAGAGGGACGTGTATAG
>JALURD010000241.1 GCA_027057815.1 Acidilobaceae archaeon
GTGCAGACCCCCGCCCTTGGCTGGGTTGTAGAGGCCACTGAGAGGGCCCGGAGGAGGATAGACCAGATAATACTCTACCACACCAGCGTGACTGTTACCGTGAACGGCAGGGAGGAGCCGCTCGCAGTAGTAGTTAGGGTGCCCCCGGAGGATCCCTCCTATAAGGAGTTCATGGAGATAGTTGCGCATGCAAAGGACGCCGCGAAGAGGGGCGGGGAGATAGAGGTTAGGGTAGAGGGCGAGGAGTGGGATGTCACGGTCAACCCGCCGCCTCCATACACGACCGACGCCCTCCTCGCCGACGCCAGCAGGATCCTGGGCCTCGGCGCCCCACAGACCATGAGGCTAGCGCAGGACCTCTTCGAGCTCGGCCTGATAACCTACCACAGAACGGATTCGACGAGGGTGAGCGATAAAGGCATAGAGGTCGCCAGGACCTGGCTCGAGCAGAGGTTCGGCGAGGCCTACAGGGACCTCTTCAAGCCAAGGAGGTGGGGCGAGGGAGGAGCCCACGAGGCCATAAGGCCCACGAGGCCCATCGACGCTGAGAGGCTCGCCCTCCTGATCGAGGAGGGTGCCATAGAGCTGGCCAGGGAAATCACTAGGAGGCACTTAGAGCTCTACGACTTAATATTCAGGAGGTTCATGGCTAGCCAGATGGCGGAGGCCAAGGGTAGGAGGGCCAGGTACACGCTCCACTTCGAGCCCTTCACATTCAAGTACACGATTGAGAGGCTCGTGGAGGTCGAGCGGGATCCCCCAGGCGCCGGGTTCACCCTCGTCTGGCCCTACGTCAGGGTGGAGCCGAGGATCCCTACAGGCTACACGACTTGGAGGCCGGTGGTGAGGAAGGTGAAGCTCTCCCCGCCGCTGACCCAAGGTGACCTCGTCGCTCTGATGAAGGAGAGGGGCATAGGGAGGCCGAGTACGTACGCTAAGATAGTCGACACGCTCCTAAGGAGGAGGTATATAGTGGTGGTCGGGAGGAGGCGCGAATACGTGGTGGCCACGCTGAGGGGCAGGATGGTCTACGACTACCTGACCAGGCGCGTCGCGAGGGCCGACGAGGCCGACTATGGACCGTACGCTAGACTCCTCAGGGGGATCCCGCAGCTAGTCTCCGAGGAGAGGACTAGGGAGCTGGAGGCCGCCATGGACGCTATCGAGAGAGGCGAGAGGAGCAGAGTAGAGGTGCTGAGCGAGATCTACAGGGAGATTGGGGGCCTGGCGAGGCTCGTGCTTGAGTCGCTGGAGGGCGGGGCCGCTGGCCACGAGTTCGCCCGGAGGCTTTCCGAGTGCCTCTCACGGGCGTGGGTCTACAGGGAGGTGGGTGAGGGTGCCTCTAGTTAGAATAGGGGTAGCTTTCCAGAGGGTTAGGCTCAACTCTTCGAGAATAAACAGCAAGAGGCTTGCCGAGGCCCTCGACACCCTGGCCAGGGAGCACGCGAGCGTTGACGTCTTCATCACTCCTCCATACCCGATAACGGGTCCGATAGTCGGCTACTACTCCGAGTCAAAGGCCAAGAGCTACGTGAGGTCCAGCGCTGAGAGGCTCAGCGACCGGGGCACAGTGTCCGGGAGGACCTCCACGCTAGTCAGCAGGCTCGCCGAGAACTATGGAGTGAACATTATCAGTGGCCCGATAATAGAGAGGGCGGGCCCCAGACTGTACGTGACAGCCTTCGCTGTTAACGCTAATGGCATGCTGGTGGCCAAGTACAGGAAGATAGCTGTCACCAGGAAGGAGCTGAGCCACGGCCTCAGCCCGGGCAAGGAGGTCGCCATCTTCTCCTTCGGAGACTTCCGGGTGGGAGTCTTCATAGATGAGGATATAGTGGTGCCGGAGGTCTTCAGGGCATTCCAGGCTAGCAAGGTGAACCTGATAGTGGGCTTCATGCTCCCATACGAGTCCGACTACATCCCGTCAGCTGTGAGGGAGTCTCCGAGCCTGCTCACGATGGACCTTAACGAGGTGTCGGCTTTCCTAAGGACTGCGGCCAGGATAACGGGGGTACCCATACTGCTCGTTGGCGGCGCGGTTGAGGGTATAAACGGTCAGGAAGACCTAGCCTTCATGCCAACCCTCATAGCCGAGGCTGACCTGGGCGTCGAGGTGATGAGGGACTACGATGACATAGGCAGGCCTTTCCGGATGGAGATAGATACTGAGAGCAGCGTGGCGAGGCCCTGCGACCTCGGCTGCGAGACCGCCATAATGAACCTCTGCAAGGCTAAGGCTAAGAAGAGATCTTAGACCCCGTAAACCGTGGGCTCCATGGGATCCCTGGCCAGCACTACATAGCCCCTGCCACTGGAGTCCCTAGTGAAATCTATCATCATGTACCCCCTAGAGAGGTAATGGGTGTATACGCTCCTAGTCGCCTGCCTCCACCTAGCAGCTAGGCCGGGATCCCTGTCCCTTAGGTCCGAGACGCTCCTAGGCAACGCCACGAGGAGCGCCGGAGCGTCCAGGCCCAGTTCGGGCTCGCCGGGCTCCTCAACGTCCCCCTCGACCTTCCTGCTTAGTGCAACC
>JALURD010000242.1 GCA_027057815.1 Acidilobaceae archaeon
ATGAAAACATGGCGAAAAGCCCCCAATACGAGAAGGCCGTAAGAGAGCTAAGGAATATGGGCGTCTTCGTGATGCCGCCATTCATATCTGAAGGCGTGGCTAAGTACCCAGATCCCCTACTTGTTGCAAGGGTCGCGGCAGCCTACGCTGATAGAGGAGCCGACATTAAAGGTGCCAGGGTACTTGTCACCGCAGGGCCTACTAGAGAATGGATAGACGAGGTAAGGTTCATAACTAACCCTAGCAGCGGCATTATGGGTATAGAAATTGCTATTGAAGCCTACGCTAGAGGCGCAAGGGTCACCTTAATCCATGGGCCTTTACGTGTCGATCCGCCATACTTTACCGATAGAGTTGAAGTGGAAACTACAGAAGAAATGGCAGATGCGATAGCTAAAGCTACTGAGAATGAGGAGTACGATGCAGTAATAGCGGCAGCTGCTCCGGTAGACTTTAGGCCCTCCGAGAGGGTCGCAGGTAAGATTAAGAGTGGGCAAACAATTTCCCTGACGCTAGAGCCTACACCTAAAGTCTTGATGAATATAAGAAGAAGGCCTAAAGTGCTTGTAGCCTTTACAGCCGAAGCAACTCATGACATTGATGTTCTTGTTGAGTCTGCTAGGGAGAAGCTAAACAAATACGGGGCTTCCTTCGTCGTGGCAAACCCTGTAGGGCCTGCATTGGGTTTTGCGAGGCAGGAATCAAGGGTTATAATAGTAGATAGGGAAGGGTACATAGATGTAGGAGTTAAGGTAAAGGAAGAGATAGCGAAACTGATAATAAATAAAATCAGAGGAATCCTAGTGGGAGGATAGGAGGCTGGAGGAAAATGCAGATAACGCTCAATGATATAATAAACATTGATTATTCTAAGGTTGAAGATTACCTTACAGGCTTCCTAGAATCCTATCTCAAGGAAACCGGTGCTAAGGGTTATGTAGTAGGGTTAAGCGGCGGTGTAGACTCCTCCACAGCTCTGGGTCTTGCAGTTAAGGCTGTCGGGCCCGAGAAAGTTGCAGCGCTCATTATGCCGGATACAACAGTAACCCCACCCGAAGACGTTGAAGACGCAAAAAGGGTTGCTGAAATCTTCGGTGTGAGGACTGTGACTGTTAAAATAGACCCCATAGTAGAGGTCTACAAATCAGCGCTTCCCTTCTTTGAGGGCACGGAACATGATAGAGTGCCGTTAGGCAACACTAGGGCGCGAATTAGAATGACCATACTTTATTATTTTGCTAATAAGTATAATTACCTAGTACTCGGGACGGGGGACAGGAGCGAGATACTTATAGGGTACTTCACAAAATACGGTGATGGGGCGGTAGATGTTCTACCATTGGCTGTTCTCTATAAGAGCCAGGTTAGAAGGCTTGCTGTGCATTTAGGGATACCTGAGAAAGTAGCGTTTAAGCCGAGCAGCCCCAGACTCTGGCCCGGTCATCTAGCTGAGGCAGAGCTTGGTGTATCCTATAATGATGTTGATTTAGTGCTTCACGCATATTTTGACAGGAGGATTCCAGTAGAGGAAATACCAAGGCTCACCGGTGTGTCCGAAGATAAAGTCAAGGCCATCATGTCAAGGATCCGTGAGTCAAGGCATAAAAGAGAGCCTCCGAAGGCACCCTCCATAGAGCCTATATTAGAGTTAATGGGAGTGAGGCGTATTGGCTAGGAGGGCCTGTGCTAGAATACCGCATCATATAACGGCATTCTTCATACCAAGAGTTGAAAGCACGCCGCTTAAGGCGGGCTCCACGGGTGCGGGGCTAGTAGTGGATCCTCCGGCCAAGGTTTGCGTGACTATGGATGGAAAGGAGGCTTCGGTCTTCGGCGAAACAGCGGTGCTCGCGGCCAAGTATGTCGGGGGTTCTGACCTTAAATATGAGGTATTCGAGCCATTACCGCAAGCTAGAGGCTATGCAACTAGTGCAGCAGTAGCTCTAGGTATCGCCTTCTCTGCGGCGGTCTTCAAGGGGATACCGGTGAGTAAAGCTGTGGAAGCAGCCCATAGGGCTGAGGTGGAAGCTAGAACAGGCCTAGGCGACGTCGTAGCAATAGCTCAAGGCGGGTATGGCGTAGCGGTTAGACTACAAGCTGGAGGACCTGGAGAGGCAGTAGTCGACTACATACCACCGCCTAAGAGCCTGTTAATCCTGGCCTGCGACTTTGGCTCGATGACCACGGAGGAACTCTTGTCGGCTTACACAGAGAGAGTGAGGCGTGAGGCTGAGCGGAGCATGAAGCGCCTCATTAATGAGATGACTTTTGAAGCGTTCGTTGAAGAGGCACAGCGTTTCTCCGTCGAGTCGGGGCTTGCAAAGAGTCTAATGGGCGAAAAAGGTATTGAGGTCGTGAAAAACGTCCCAGGCTTGGTGGGATTCTACGTTAAGAAGAAGCTCTTAATAACTATTGTCGAGGAAGATCAAGTCTACGATGCATCACAGTATCTCAAGGATAACGGGCTTAACCCAAAACTGCTTGAGATATCCGGCGGAGGGCCTAGAGTTGGGTGGGTGTGAAGGTGGCGGAGTTCGAGATACCGCGCAGTCACCCTAGGTATGTGTCCCTGAAATTACGCGAACGCCTCGTTAAAGGGTTTGAAGACGGCCTGGTAGTCCCTCAGGGCTTGATAGCCCACGGTAGAGGCGAGGCCTTCGACTACCTGCTCGGGGAAAAGACGCATGAATTCGCGTTGAAGGCTATAGAGGCCGCAGTAGCGGGACTCATATACTACAAGCCTCGCAGCATAATAAGCGTGAACGGCAACATGGCTGCGCTAGCACCCGATCTTCTAGTCCAGCTATCTGAAGCCCTAGAGATTCCATTAGAAGTCAACTTATTCTATAGAACTGAGGAGCGTGTCAGAAGGATCGAGGAGCACTTGAGGGCTTATGGGGCAAAGAGAGTATTAGGATCTCAGTGTAGACGTGCAAGGCTTCCAGGCTTGGAGAGCCCGAGAGGCATCGTATGCGTAGATGGAATCTACTCTGCCAACTTCGTGTTGGTTGGGATCGAGGACGGTGACAGGACGGAGGCTCTTAGAAAAGCTGGTAAGGTAGTGGCGGCGGTAGACCTCAACCCATTTTCGAGGACGGCTCAGATGGCCGACATAACTATTGTTGACGAACTCACTAGGGCCCTCAAGGAGGCACTGAAAATGGCTGAGAGACTCTTAAACACGCCCCGTAGTGAGTTGAAGGAAATCCTAGAATCGTATGATAATAGAAAAGTGTTGGCGTCAGCCTTCAAAGCCATCCTTGACCGGCTCACGGACGCTGCGAATAGGGGCGTCGTAATAGAGCCTTAGCCCCCTTGGGGCTATTCTAGCCTCGGCTTCTGTAAGGATTCTCTCAGCTAACTCTATCTCGGCTGAAAGCTCGTCAGGGTACTCGGCTCTGGCTCTTTCAAGAAATTCAACGAGGAGTGGGAGGTCTTCGAAGACTATTCGTCTCAGTGCTTGCGCTTCCCGTGTGCCGAGCCGAGGCCTAGCTGGGATCCTCCTCAGCTCCTCCAGAATTCTCTCGGGTTGCAGGGAATAGAATTGAATTCTAAGAAGCCTTAATCTTGGGTCCTCCGAATGAGCAGGCTCTCTACCCTCGTACTCGGCTAAGGCCTCCTCGACGGCCTTTGGATCGACTATCCTCCACCAGTGCTGGCTTCCCGACTTATATGTGGTCTCTATGAGCCCGTAGTCCTTCTCGAGTCTTGCAAGGAGTAAGGAGGGGTTGTAGTCAACGCCCAGCTCTTTGAGGCGCCTCTTCACGCTTTTGAAGTCGAAATCTCCAAGCCTCACCCGGGCCTCTAGCCTTGAGTTTAGTGCGGCGTCTCGTATAGCGCGGAGCACTAGGTAGCCTCTTTCGCCGTATGTCGCCAGGAACTCTCTCGCGGACCTTGCTAGTCCCGTGGTCACCGGAGTCACACCCGGGCCCGGGTGAGGCCCGCCTTCCCCGGTGATCGCGTTTCGGACGTGCATAGTTAAGCGGACCCCTGGCTTCCAGTGAGCCGGGGGTTCGGTTGGACAATACTATTGTCGCAGCAATGGAGGGCGTGGTGAAGCGGATAGGGGGCAAGCTAGTACTCAGGGGCGTCTCTCTCGAGGTTCGAAGCGGCGAAGTCCACGTGCTCGCTGGCCCGAATGGTGCCGGTAAGACCACAACCATAAGGGTGCTACTAGGCCTCCTTAGGCCCGATGGTGGGAAGGTAACCGTTCTAGGAGCATCGCCTTGGGAGAACTCGTGGAGCAGGGTTTCCAGGATGATTGGATACTTGCCTGAGGACGCTGAGGTCTACGAGAGACTCACCGGCTGGGAGAACCTCCTATTCTACGCCAAGCTTTACGCGGGATCCCCCGCTCAAGCCGTGGAGATGGCCAGGAGAGGGGCTGAGCTCTCGGGGCTACCCGGGGAAGTATTGGAGAGAAGGGCTGGAGAATATAGTAAGGGGATGAAGAGGAGGCTCCTCCTCGCCAGAGCACTCATGCACAGGCCCAAGTTAGCAGTACTCGACGAGCCCACTGCGGGACTCGACGTCTTCTCGGCCGTAAGGATTAGGGAGGCCATAAAGTCGATGGCTTCTAAAGGCACGGCCTTCCTGGTGACGACGCATAACTTGCTAGAGGCTTCCCTGATAGCCGACAGGGTCACTTTCATAGTCGGCGGGAGGACCGTCTTCACGGGCGCTCCACGCGAGGCTGTTGAGAAGTATGGCGCGGCCAACTTGGAGGAAGCGTTCATAAAGGCGGTGAGGGGAGTTGTCGAAGGCTAGGGTCATACTATGGAAGGAAGTGCTAGACCTCTCAAGGGACAGGAGGACTCTAGCGTCAACGGTACTCCTTCCCCTTCTAGGGCTTCCTTTACTGGCAGCGCTGACAGGAGTGCTCACGGGTTTTAGCGTGGTGAAGATCGGAATATTCTACGAGGAGGATCAGGTGGGGGATCTGGCTGAGTGGTTCGCCGGGCAGCTCAGGGATCTCCTAGGCAGGAGTGGGATCCCAGCTAATGTTAGCGTGGCTAAGGGCGTGCCGGAAAGCTTGGCAGGCTATGATGTAGTGGTCGTGTTCCCGGAGGGATTTGCAGAGAACTACACTAGCATTGACAGAGTTGCATGGGTTAGGATTAGCGTGCTCGTCGGCAGTCCTGCAGCCGACGCGGCTAAGAGGGCTGCCGAGTCAGTGGTTAGCTACATTTCAACCTGGCTCGCTGGAGAGAGGATCAAAACCCTGGCAGGAATGGCGGGGGTTAAAGTCGACTCTGCCGCGGTATTGAATCCAGTTAGGGTTTACTTGGGATACCACAGAGTGACTGGGGCTCCCGCACCCCCGGAAGCCGCCGAGGTCGCCGAGACCGCTAGGCTCCTCGAGTTCGCCCTGTTCTTCGCGGCTAACCCGGCAATAATCTACGTGAGCGACGCTATAGTGGGGGAGAGGGAGAGGAAGACGATCGAGTCACTCCTTGTAGCAGCCGGATCTAGGAGGCCGCTTCTGACCGGTAAAATAGTAGCTTCAGTGCTCCTGGGCCTCATAGCAGCGGCTGCTGACACTGTGGGGGTACTAGTCTACTTCAAAATGTTGCAGGTAGTCGGAGTTAAACTCAGCCCAAGCCTGATAGCGGTCCACGCAGGCGTCACGGCGCTCCTAGTAGTCATGACAGCGTCCCTAGTTGCCCCGATAGCGGCCAGGAGCGGGAGTGTGCGCGCCGCCCAGGCCTCGTCGTTCCTCTTACTCATGGTAGCCCTGGCAGTGTACTTCGCGGCATTCACGGTCGACTTCTTGAAGCTCGAGCGGTGGGTGAGACTCATTCTCTATGCGGTCCCCTTCACGCACCCGGCAATGGTGATACACAATTACGTGCTTGGCAACTACTACGCGGCGGGCCTTCACGCTTTGGCGGCTGCGGCGTTCACGGCTGCATCAATAATGATAGCGGCGAGGACGTTCGACTCGGAGAAGCTAATACTCATCAGGAGGTGAACCGGAAGGGCTCAGCCGGTTGACCTCACCGCATCCCCCGAAGGAGGGGGTCCCTAGGGGTCGGTGACCGCTATCCTCCTCACTGCCCAAGTCTTCTACCTTCTAGCTGCGGCTCTTATTTTTGAAGCTGAAGGCTTCAGCTAGCGCCTCGAAGCCTCGTGATATGAGTCCGGCTATCTCTTCGAGTAGAACTCGAAATGCAGCCCTGCCGCCGTGTTTCGTGTATGTCGTTATGACTTTGGGCCAGTCAACCTTGTATATGAGCGCCATGAAGAATATCATCGATACTATGAAGACTACAACCCCCTCAATAATAGCTACTGTGCTCGTGGAGGGCCCGGCTAGTATGGTGTCAATGTATGTCCTGGCGGCGTTGGCTAGGGCCACCACTATCAGAGTCATCACGGCCTTGCCCGTGACGACTGCCAATACGAAGGATGCGAGCCTGTAGCCGGCGGCCCCAAGTGGGAGGTAGAGCGCGTCGTCGGGAAGCGGGAGAGCTGCGAAGAGGAATACGATTATGAAGAGGCTCTTGCCTGCATGCTCGACTAGATATTTGGCTCTGCGCGCACCCTCTCCCCCAGCCAGCCTGCCTCCTAGGGTCTTTGCCGCTAGGAATAGAGTAACCTTACCCAAGCCGGCGCCGACGCCTCCCGCCACGACTAGTAGGGCCTCGTAGTAGGGGTCGTTTACAGCTATGGCTATTGAGGCTATGACTATTAAGTATATGGCTGGGAAGCCTGGTATAAGGTTGATGATGTATGACATAAGGACTATGCCTGGGACTCCGTACGCCTTCAGCGCCAGTATGGCCTCGTCGATTCCTGTTGGATCCAAGACCTTGCACCACCCAGCGCCGGCGGGGTCCGCTCGCTCCAGACCCTCCGCATTCCCGGGGGAGGGCTTGGTTCGTCCCTGCTACGTCACCCCCCGCCGGTGCTTTTGATAGATTACGGTCCGCCCCCTAAAACCACCCTGGTACCGTGGGAGGCGTGACGCCTCTTGGGCGGGGTCTCTGTATTCGACTCGCTCGCCGACAGATACGACTCCTGGTACGTCAGACATCCGGTTACGGCTGAGAACGAGGTCAACGCGGCCCGGAAGGCGCTGTCAGGCGCCAGGCCCTGCCTCGAGGTTGGTGCCGGGACGGGCTTCTTCGCTGCGGGGCTCGGGTGCATCTTCGGGGTGGATCCTAGCATAGGCATGCTTCGCATAGCCAGGGCTAGGGGGGTTGAGGTAGCCCTGGCCCGCGCCGAGTATCTACCTCTTAGAAGCAGCTCTATGAGGGGGGTGGCCTTCATCGTTACCCTCTGCTTTCTCGACGACCCGCGCACGGCCCTAGCTGAGGCCTTTAGAGTACTCAGGCCGGGAGGCAGGCTGGCGGCCTGCATAGTGCCGGCGGATAGCCCCTGGGGCAGGAAATACGTGGAACTTGCGGGCCAGGGGCATCCATTCTACTCTCACGCGAGGTTCTACACTGTAGACGAGGCGGTGGACCTCATAGAATCAGTGGGGTTCCACGTGGTCGAGGTTATAGGGACCCTCACATACCCGCCTGAAGCGGGAGAGAGGCCTGAGAACCCAGAGCCTTACAGGAAAGGGGTCCACGGCTTTGCGTGTGTAGCGGCCTCAAAGGGGGCATGATGTGGCTCGAAAGGGCGGAGCCGCCCAGTGGCGGCGGTGAAGTGCCCGCGCAGGGCTGACCCCCAACCAAGCCTTCGCTCGGCTGATAGTCTACACATAAGCCTCCGACGCCACTCTACATACACGCCCCCGGTGCCCGCGGCTTCCCGGCGGCGGCGCGCGGGCCACGCGGGGCAGAGCCCCGCAAGGATGAGCCCGACAGCCTCCAGCCGCGGGCACACCAGCCGGGAAGGCTTAATACCCCCGGCTTGCGTATTGGGGTAAGGCGGCGCCCAGCCCGGGAGCAAACCTCCCGGGCGCGGGGGCGCCCGACGCTTACGCTTGAAATGGGGACCCGAACACCCCCGGGTAGCCTACACCCGGGGACGTTCGGGTCCGACGGGGGCCCTAAGCGGGGGTTAGCTGCACGTTCATTCAGCGGGCTCCGAGGGCCACGAGCCCATGGCCCTCGGGCGCCGCTCCCCGCAGCGGTCGCGTCAGCCG